>DAOMFV010000033.1:39522-47615 GCA_035430005.1 Gemmatales bacterium | reverse complement strand
AGAGAGTCTGGCGTTTTGCGTATTATTAGGGTTATGACAGAGGGCTGTCGTGGAAGGAGAGAACTGCGGAATTGTCGGGGGTTCGGGCGTGATTGGCCAAAGCTTATGGAAAAGTTCTCTGGCGTGGGGGAGAGAGGAGTGGTTCGAGAGGGGGTTAACTCCGCGAGAGTTAGTTCAGGGTATGTTGCAATGGCAACGAATTACTGATCCAACCGTTTGCGTACAATAGTGAGATGATGATTAATATGTCCCACTAAAATATATGCTAGTGCCCTGACAGTCACCGGATGATTCGAAGCCACTCCTCGGTGATCCCAGGCCTCCGGCTTGATTCGACGAAGAAGCAGGACATTAGCCTGCCGGAGATGAATGAGTTCTTCCAGCAATGCACTCAACGTAGGACTAAGATAATCGTGGTTAATAATGTAAGGGTCCTGATCCATCCCTGGAAGCTCTTGGAAATCACCTGAGGCAAAGCGATGTAATCGATCAGCAAAAATACGCTCTCCATCGATGAGGTGGCCGATCACTTGCTTCAGCGTCCAAGTGTAAGGCGAATGTAATTTCATCGCATCATTCTCATTGACGTCGCCCAAAACCGAACGCAATTCCGCGATCTGTCCCACAAGTAGACTGTGATAGTCGCCATCAGGCACTTGTTTGATGTAGTTGTGGTAATACTCGAAGTATTCATCGATTCCAGGTGGAAGTGTGTATTTCATTTGATGAGACATGTTAACTCTCAGTTCAAGGTCTACGATGGGTATTGCGCTCTGGCGGCGCTTTGCATCATTCTACTTAGCCGAAGTTCACTAGCGTAGTGGGATGAGGGCACTATCTCGGCTTGTTGCATCGATTGGAGGATCGTCGCTTTGTTCTCGTCGCTGTTTGGCCCAAAGCTCTATGGTGTTCTCTTTGTGGAGTCCAAATTGGTTATCGAGGACATTTCCATTTGTTGAAGACAACAGCAGGGCACATGGTAGCAAAACCTACTCAATCGTGATAGCAATTAGTTCCTTAACCTTAGCCTCATGTATACTGGCACTCAGCGAGGGTTTGCTTCGGGGTTAGGGATTGACCCAGGCCGTCCGGATGAATCCCCCATCCGGGCGGTTTTTTTCTTGACCCCGATTTTTGGCATGTTACTTTTATCGTCCCCTTGATCCATGTAGGCTCAAGGCTTTCGATGCAGCATCACAAGCTCGGCCTGTACGGTCGGGCTTGTGGTGTTTATGCACAGCGGTTTCGGGCTGGACTAACTGGAAGAACCTGGGAACGCAAAATGAGTCAAAGCTGACGTCTTACCACGCTGAGGATGTAGCCAGATTTCACCAGCATAAGCATCACGTTTGTCGATTCTCAGCAGGGTCGTCATGATCATTCATTTGGGTTTCTTGTCTGCATTCTCCGTGAACACATTGGGGACTTTCTTTTGAGTCAGCAACTCGTTGAAGCGTTTGACATCCTCGCCTACCACTTGCTTGAGGGCGGTTAGCTCAGCATCGATTTGTTTGACCAGTTCGTCTTTGAGCTGGATCGCGGAATCGGGAGGAGGGTTGTCACCGACTCCAACGTTACCTGCCAGGCTGGCGAGTTTGTTATTAAGACGAATAGGATAATTCAACACGTCCTGCGAGCTTTTGGCCTTCGTTTGATACAGAGTCTCTTCAATTTGAGTTAGCTTCTTTTCAATAACCTTGCCCAACTCCGCGACATCGCTGGTATCAGGTAAGTCTTTGATGCGTTTGCCAATGCCGACGATTTGCTCTCGGACATCCCGAATCTGCTTAATGGCTGTGTGCGTAGAGGTGAGCTTATCTCGAACCGAGATGAGAAAATCAAATTGAACCCGGTAGTCTTCGGGCTTGGCACTGCTGCGCGGATCGGGTTTCACTTCGAAGATGGAACTCTGTTCTGCATCACCGTGCCTGATGCGGACTTGATACATTCCGGGCATGGCTTTCGGGCCGGTCAGGCTGCCCCAGAGGATCATGCCAGGGAAACCTTCAGCATCGGGATAGCGGAGGTTCCACACGAGGCGATTCATACCGGCTTTGGGCTCGATCTTCTCCGGGGGCTTCTCAGCAGCGCTATTCCATTTGCGAATGCGATTGCCTTTACCATCGAGAATTTCGAGTGTGAACAGCTTCGTGGCGTCGCTGACGTCTTTGAGCTGATAATAGATGACTGCTCCGTTGGGCGGATTCTGTCCTTCGGTGCGAGCCTGGGCTGCGTCTTCGTCGCCGAAGCCGCCGCCGCCGGGCAGGCGAAGTGTTGTGCGGGGTTTGTAGACATGTAACAACTGATCTGCGATCTCCTGCTTCCACTGATGCAACGGAGTGAGATCGTCCAGTACCCAGAACGAACGGCCCTGGGTGGCAACGATCAGATCGTCATTTTTGATCGTTAGATCGGTGATCGGCACAATGGGGAGGTTAAGCTGAAATGGCTGCCACTTCGCGCCATCATCAAACGATAGGTACATGCCATTCTCTGTACCGGCATAGAGGAGACCGGGGCGCTTGGCGTCGGCGCGAATGACACGGGAAAAATGATCGTCCTTGATGCCGTTTACGATTCGTGTCCAGGTCTTGCCGTAATCGGTAGTCTTGTAGAGATAGGGCTTCAAGTCATCGAGCTTGTAGCACGTGGCGGCGAGGTAGAGGCCCCCCTTTTCGGTGGGGTGAGCTTCCAGACTGTTGATCATGCTGAACGGCGGCAGGTCGGGTGGGGTCACCTTGTCCCATGATTTCCCGCCATTGCGTGAAAGTTGCAACACGCCGTCATCGGAACCGCACCAGAGGACGCCCTTTTCGTGAGGAGATTCAAGGGCAGCGAATATAGTGCAGTAATACTCGACAGAAGTGTTGTCCTTGGTGATTGGCCCACCGGAGGGACCTTGTTTGCTTTTGTCGTTAGTTGTCAGGTCGGGGCTGATAGGCTCCCAAGTCTGGCCATCGTTGGTGGTTTTGAACAACACGTTGCCGCAAGCGTAGAGCGTTTTAGCATCGTGAGGTGAGAAGAAGATCGGGAAGTTCCATTGGAAGCGATACTTGAGATCAGCTGCACCATGACCGATGGGGTTATCGGGCCAGACGTTGATGATACGTGATTCTTTGGTGCGGTGATTGATTCGCATGAGGAACCCGCCATAGGAGCCGCCGTAAACGATGTCATTATCCTTCGGGTCGACCGCAATGTGGCCACTCTCACCGCCGGCGGTAGCTTCCCAATCGCTTTCGCCGATGCTGCCGCCATCACTTCTGCTGGCAATACGCACCGTGGAGTTATCCTGCTGAGCGCCATAGATGCGGTAGGGGAAGTGGTTGTCGGTCGTCACTCGATAGAACTGGGCAGTGGGCTGGTTGTGATAAGTGGACCAGGCGGCACCGGCATTGATGGAGACTTGCGCGCCGCCATCGTCACCTACGATCATGCGCTGGGGTTCGTTGGGATCAATCCAGAGATCGTGGTGATCACCATGCGGTGTGCGGATGGACTGGAAGTTCTTTCCGCCATCAGCGGAACGCATGAAACCAACGTTGACAATGAAGACTTCATCCAGGTTCCTGGGATGAGCATAGATGCGGGTGTAATACCAGGCCCGTTGACGCAGACTCCGGTCTTCACTGGTCTTGGTCCAGTTGGCACCGGCATCATCTGAACGAAAGACGCCACCGTCCTCTGCTTCGATAATGGCCCAGACACGGTTGGAATCGACCGGCGAAACCGTCACCCCAATAATGCCGACAGTGGTTTTGGGTAGTCCCTTGCTTTTAGTAATGTCCTTCCACGTATCGCCCCCATCGGTGCTTTTCCACAGACCGGAGCCGGGGCCTCCGCTTTCCAGGCTGTAGGGCGTTCGTTTGATACGCCAGGTGCTGGCGTAGATGATGCGTGGATTGTTGGGGTCAAGGAGCAGATCGACTGCGCCCACTTCATCGTTGACGAAGAGAATCTGCTGCCATGTGACTCCACCATCCTTGCTTCGATAGACACCGCGCTGTTTGTTGGGGCCGGAAAGGTGTCCCATCGCTGCGACATAGACCAAATCAGCGTTCCTGGGATGCACCCGAATACGGGAGATGTGCCTGCTGTCCTCCAGGCCACTACTCTTCCACGTTTTGCCTGCATCGGTAGACTTCCACATGCCGCTGCCGCTGGAAACATTACCACGAACCGTTTTTTCACCGCCGCCAACGTAGATGACGTTAGGATCGGACTCGCTGACGGTAATCGCCCCGATGGAGCCGCCGAAATACCCATCAGAGATGCAGTGCCACGTACCGCCGGCATCGCTAGTCCGCCAGACGCCGCCACCGGTACTCCCGAAGTAAAAGAGTTGGGGTTTTCCAGGCACGCCTGTGACTGCGGCAGAGCGTCCACCACGGTAGGGGCCGATGGAGCGGTACTTCATAGCCTTAAAGGTTGAAGTATTCTCCGCGTCGATTGGCTCCTGGGTAAACACCGGAAGTGCGGATGCCACGGTGACTAGGAGAGCGAAAATACGATGCATGTAAGCAGGCTCCAGATGATTGACATCTTCAAGCGTACAATTGTCGACTGAGAATTGCCATCAGATTTAGGAAGTGGCCGAAACGGCACGTTCATAGAACGGCGTTGCCTTCCCTTGGTCTTTGATACTATGCGATATAGTCGCATAAACGTAGCCGCTGGCGCTTTTGCCGCCTAGACTCGTCCACAGCTCTTCGGTGGCAATCACTTCAATTAACTCCGGGCTGGTCACCGCCACCATGCGTTCTTGCAGTACCTTGGATATAGCGGCTTCAGCTTCTCCTTGGCTTTTTCTGGAGAGTGAGACCGAGGGGGAAGCAAAGCTGTAACTTGACGATTGGCAAGAGCATGGCAATGATGACTAGCAGGTTAGCAGCGATCGGGTCAATCATGAACAATGAATGCACTATGACGCTTGAAACGAAACCGAACAATTCGGATATGAATGTGATCGTTCAGGGACTACTTACCTTTAACGGCCTCTATACGAACAATGAAAGACCAAGGTACCTCGTGGTCAGCCTTCGAGACCATGACCAACAGTTAGTAGGCGGATTAGTTGGGGCAACGTACTTAGGTTGGTTGCAAGTTCAGGCCTTATGGATTCAGGATGAACTACGAGGCAACGACTATGGTTCAAGATTGTTGCAGGTAGCTGAGGATGAGGCGGTTCAACGTGGTTGTTTGAATGCATGTTTGGAAACGTTGAGTTTCCAAGCGTTGCCATTTTATCAAAAACGAGGGTATGCCATTTATTGCCAGTTGCCTGACTTTCCGCCTGGTCACACCAAGTATTTCTTAAAGAAATCAATGTCTGCTCAATTGGCACAAACCTAAGATTGGTTGAACGCCAGGTGTGATGTTCAGACCAGCAACGGTCCTGGCATACCGGATATTTCTCGATGGTGGTAGCGGGGTGCTAGTGTCATGATTCTCCGATTGAATCTCCCTGAAAATAGCCTCTTTGGTTTTTGGAAAGTTCATAACAGGCTCTAGCAATCTAGCGCCAGGACAACTGCCGATGGTTCCCACGCTGCTGGCCGTAACCAGCACCTCCCGACCTTAGTGGAACTTCCCCCCTCAGGTACATCAGGAGTCCCCAACCGGTCTTCAGGGACTATGACCCGGCTCGTGTGGTGGGATACACTCGCCGTTTTCCCCTAGCAGTATTCTACTGCTAGGGTAAGTTACACTTTTCCTCGAGAGAAGCCTCGGTTCAATGAACCAAGGCTTTTGGTTTGATCTTTGTCACAAACTACTTGCCTTCATTTGTCTTGCGCACCCGTTCTGGGAACGGAGGGCGCTCGTCCTTTTTGGCTGGATTCTTTTCTAATTCTTTGAGAATCACCTCGATGGCTTTGTCAAGCTGAGGGTCTTTCCCCGCAATGACATCGACAGGCAGTTGCTCGACGTCAATGTCTGGAGGCACGCCAACGTTTTCAACACCGTACCCTTCCTCGGGAGTCCAGAATGCTAGGTTGGGAGCGGTGATTGCTCCGCCATCAATCAGGGTTGGGAATCCAAGGACGCCGACCAATCCACCCCAGGTGCGTTTGCCAACCAGGGTGCCCAGCTTGTACTTGCGGAACATCCAGGGAAGCAAGTCGCCTCCTGAGCCCGCGTTTTCATCGATTAGCATGACTTTCGGACCGAAGATCGCTGCACCAGGAGTGGTAAGATCCTGGCCATACCGGGTTGTCCAGTAAGCGGTGAATGGCCGACGCAGGTGATCAATGTAGTAGTCTGCTACCTGCCCTCCGCCGTTGAACCGTTCATCGACGATAATTGCTTCCTTGCCGACCTGAGGGAAGAAGTATCGCTTAAAATACTCATGCCCGGGGCCGGCGGTATTAGGAACGTAAACGTAGGCGACGCGGCCATTGGTAGCCTGCTGCACCTTCTTGAGATTACCTTCCACCCAATCGCGATTGCGCAGACTGTATTCCTCGGCGATGGGTTCCACGGTGACGACACGACTACCCGTGCCATCGCTCTTCGGGCCAACAGTAATCTCGATCAGTTTGCCTGCCTTCCCTTCAAACCGTGCATAGATTTCCTCGTCCACTGTCAGATCCTTGCCATTGACGGCCAGGAGATATTCGCCAGCTTTCACTTCAACACCCGGAGCAGTCAATGGCGCTCGTAGTGTCGGGTTCCAATTGAGCCCACCGTAGACCTTCTTGAAACGGTAGCGGTTATTATCAATCTCGTAGTCAGCGCCAAGCAGGCCAACGGGTGTCGGCTTCAATTCAAAGGGTCGATCACCGCCGCCGCCGCGATGGTGGCCTACAGCCAGTTCACTGCACATCCACTGGATGACCCGGTTCAGGTCTTCGCGGTTGGTAAGGTGAGGGAGGAACTGGTCATATTTCTTTTTCATGGCCGGCCAATCGCAGCCATGAAAGTTGGTGGCGTAAAAATAGTCACGATTAATACGCCAGGTTTCGTCATAGATTTGGAGCCATTCTTTGGGGGGATTTACTCTCAGTTCGATGGCTTCGAGATTGAGTTTGCCCTTGCCGGCTTCTGCACCGGCTCCCTGGGGAGCTGCATCCTTGATGGACCAATTCTCACCCTGGGCCAGCAACACCTTTTTGCTGTCTTTGCTAACTTCATAGCCATTGACGCCGTCAGCGATCTTCTCGGTCTTACGCTTACTGAGATCGAAACGATTCAACGTGCCACTGGTGATGGGGACGTTGCGATTCAACTTGGCATCCAGATAGTAAAGTTGACCAGCGGTACGAATCTGCAAGCTGGCATACGAGCCACTCGGGACAGGCAATGCCAGGACGCGCTGATCGATCCCATCGAAATCAATGAGGACAGGGTCTTTCTTGGTCTTGTCGCCGGCTGGTTTGTCATCCTTGGCGCCTTTTGCATCAGGTGCTTTGTCTTTTGCTTTATCTTCACCGGCTTTGTCGCCTTCACCTTTCTCTTCATCGGTTTCCTTTTGCAATGGTGAAGTGAGGCCCTTACGAAGCACAATCATGTAAATGTTAGAGGAGGCTTCCATATCGGCGTTGGACTGGGCGAACCAATGCTGGACTGGCCCCGAGTTCGTGGAAGCAAAGAAGAAGAGGTACTTACCGCTCGGGTCAAAGGAGGGCTCGCTGGTGTCACTTAAGCCATCAGTCACAGGATGTGATTTGTCTTCGGCCAACGAGTAGACAAAGACGGTGCGAATGGCGGCACGATTACCCAGCGTGTAGGTAATCCATTGTGAATCATGCGACCAGGAGGGCTGTAGCGTAACAGCTGGACTGTAGAATGGCTCTGCCCCGACTTTCTTGCACTTTCCGCTTTCTACGTCGATCCAGTAGAGGGTTTGTGCGTTGTCGATGTAGGCGATTTTCTTGTTATCGGGCGACCAGACTGGCCTTAAGTAAAAACCATGACCCTCAACTTTCATTGCCTGCGGCTTGCCTTTACCGTCGGCATCACGAATCACCAATTGATATTCGCCGCCTTCATCAGAGAAGTAGGCAATCTTCCTGCCATCAGGCGACCAGGCCGGGGAACGATCGTGGACATCCGGAGTGTCAGTCAAATTCCTCGCATCGCCTTTTTCGGCAGGC
>DAOMFV010000033.1:0-39498 GCA_035430005.1 Gemmatales bacterium | reverse complement strand
TTCAAAGGCAGCACGTGCTCCGGAAGGTGACAGGCTGGCATTGCGGATGAACTTGCTCCCTTTGGCAAACCGGGGCATGCGTTCCTGCAGATCAGAGGCTACTCCGATGGTCAACTTGTGGGCTTCGCCGAAATATTTGCCTTCGCGCTTGGCTACGTCCATCAGGTGTAAATATCCAGCCTGTTCATAGGCCACTTTGTTCCCACCCACGCCCATGTTGAGCACTGCGAAGTCATTATGCCTGGTGAGTTGCGTGATCTCTTTGGTGCCGGGATCGTAGATGAAGACGTTGTACTCTCCGTTTCGATCCGAACGAAATGCAAGCACATCATTCATCCAGCGTGGATCGAGGTCGTTGCAGCCGCCCTTGGGTTGGGGCAGTTCTTGTACAGCATGTGACTTGACATCGTAAACCCAAATGCGGGAGATGGTGCCGCCACGATAGTTCTTCCATTGCTGAGAAGCATCACGGGCGGGAGTATAGGCAATCCTACTGCCATCGGGTGAATAGCTGGCATAGAACCCCGAAGGGATCGGCAGTTGCATGGGGAAGCCGCCCTTGAGCGGGACTGTGAAGAGTTGCGTATATCGGAGCGTGAATGTGGCACGTGGCGAACTGAAAAGCACCGCTGTGCCATCGGGAGTGAAGTCACGGACAATGTCAGGAGCGTTGTGCGTCGTGAGTCGAGTAGGAGTGCCACCATCCGAGGGAATGGTGTAAACATCAGGATTACCCTGGTAGTTTGCAGTGAAAGCAATGGTCTTGCCATCGGGCGAGAAGACCGGACTGCCGACCAAATGTGCCTGACTCGTTAACCGAAGAACATTTTTTCCATCGTGGTCGCAGGTCCAGAGTTCATCTGCATACGCGAAAGCAATACGATTGTTGCTAATCGCCGGGTTGCTGAGCAGGCGCGTATCGTGTGTGTCGATGGCCTGAGCGAAGTTCAGCAGAAGCAAGGTGGAGAACAGGGCGATCCAGGAACGCATGATAATAACCTCAAGAGTTGTTTACCGCCTACACGATAAGCTGTAGCGATGGCAAATGCTAGAGTCATTTAGGCTGCAATCACTGGTTTCATCATTGTGAGAGGTCGTCGCAGATGTCGATCTTTTCGCCTGCAAAGGGTACCTTCCCCATTGCCCGCCCCGGCGAAGCGGGGTAGGAAGTAAGTAACTTCGTCGGGAGATGCCATGTCCATAAGTAGTTCTCCTCTGGTGAGTTCATTTGTCATCCTTTGCCTGGTTCCATCAGCATCGTATTCTCAACAAACTATCTTTCTTGTTCGTCATGCTGACCGCGACTTGACTGTGCCAGATGCCTTGAAGTCAGAAGGTTATACAAGGGCATCTGACCTAGCTGCAACGCTTAAGGATGCAGGTATAACCGTTGTGATTCGGAGTGATACCATACGAACCAAGGATACCGCACTGCCAATAGTTCGCTCACGAGGGATACCTGAAAAAATCATCAAGGCTGACGATGACCATGTCAAAAAATCCTATGAAGCTATTCGCGCTGCTGGTGCCAACGCCCGTGTTCTTTATGTAGGTCACTCAAATACCATTCCGCCGCTGCTGAGCAAGTTGGGATGCCAGCCTGAAGTAACCATTGGCGAAAGGGAATATGGTGATATGTTCATCGTGGTTCCAAAAGAACCTAATCCTATGCTTATCAAGTTGCACTTTGGCAAGTAGCCGTTTTTCCTTTCCAATGCCCCCCGGCGAAGCGGGATAGGGTGAGGGGTGAGACGACAGTGGCGAGCCGGACCAGTAATTCAGGTTAACGGTAAATAATCATGCCCTACAAATCATGCGGTTCATCATGCTGTGATCTCCATCAATAAAAGGGAGCGAGCGTAGAAAACCAGTCAAGAACTTGATTCACCGGACGGGTATGGGAATCTCGTCAATCGAACTACCTGCCGGGGCTACGGCTTGGTTTGACTAATACTTGCCCTTTTTCAAAAGGCTGTGACAAGAGTCGGTTTGTACATGTACTTTCGCAAGGGCGGCACCGGTCATCGAGATGTGTGCAGCAATGCCGTCAAGCCGCCAGCAATGAACTGTTTCGTTGATCTTGGGAAATAGGAGATAAACTAACCCCGGCTGATATTCCAGGGTAGGTTGCTTCAAGCCATTCTCTCTACCATCGCCTCGAACTTCCCCCGCTCCGTCTTCTTGAACGGCAAGGATCGGCCCTAGACTTTGATACAATACGATATGGCGGTGAGGGCGTAGCGCCAGGAATTTTTGGCAGGTCGCCTGGTTAGGGCTTTACGAAGCCACAGATTTAGACTTGGCGGCTCAAGAGCTTGACATTGATTTGTCGGGCATTGCTGATCTCCTGGGCTTTACCGCAGACCCATTGCATATGATGTTTACAACATGTAAAACATTTTTTTTTGCTATAGAGGATTACCAGACACAAGAGCAGATCTTCTGAGCTGTTGTGGCGAGGAAGGAGGTGACTCATGCGATTGAAGAAAAGTCTGGTTTTCGTCGGGATCACTACAGCGATCATGCTGGCTCTCATCAGTTGGTACCTATTCAAGGAGTTAGTCTCATCATTTGATCCACAGGTGATTTACCTTTCTACACGCGGCTATTATATGCAAACCGACATTGGGTATGTGTGGAATAGCCCGCCACCATGGCCCGAAGGAAATAGCTTTTCACTCGCCGCGGAGCCAGGTGATCCCAGCAAGTGCATAAACCATGTGGTCAATATGCACGCAGAGAATTTCCACGACATTTGCATCAAGCTCGGACTGCTGCGTGTGCGGGCGCGGATACTAAATGATGCAATTGGCAATACGTACATTATCATCATAGATCCAAGGATTCCCCGAAACTGGTTTCTTCAAGCCCCTTGCAGCCACTGCATGGGCGTTTTCGGTCAGCAACTGCTTACCGACTACTCAGAGTGGTTTCGGGCAAGGTGAAGATCCGGTACTAAATTGCATCGACTTCCAGAAGATACCGTCAATTGGCTGAAACCTTCGATCGCCTTATCCAACTCTACATCGTAACCAGTAAACTCGACAACGTGAAGGGGTGGCAGGCAGCGAAGGAGGTGTATCCGAAAGACAGTCCAAGCCACCAAGGGCAGGGCAGGTTCGCCTGATTCGTTGGTTCAATCCAGCCCCATTTCACAAGACTGTTAGTTACTTGTCGGCTTTGAATAGGGGCACATACACCGTAGGCACATCAAGCTTCTTCGCCTGATCATTCAGTTCAGCCAACTCCCTGGTCTTGAACGTCTCCCAGACCGTCAGGCATTTCTTGAGTTCTTCCTTGAGTTCAATGTAGACCTCCAATTCACCCTGCACCGGGCCGCCATCGCCATCCAAAGCTGAGTTGTAGAGGAACACGAGCCGGGAATAGAGCTTGGCTCCTCCCTTGAAAGCCAACACGTCATACGGAACCTTGGCCTTGGGATTATGCAGACGTTCTTCCAGCTTATCCAGCGTCTCAATGGCCTTCTTGCTGGCTTCGATGAGCTTTTCCATAGGCTTCTCGTCCTTGAGCAGATCATTCCGTGCTTTGAGTTGAGTCCGCACGGCGCGCAGGGTTTCGACCGTTTTGGAAAGCGTGTTCAGATCGTTACGCATCGCCAGGGCGGTCTTCTCCTGAGAGGCGACGTCTTCCGGCTTGAGATTCAACCGGGGATCAGCCTTGACCACGAGTTTGGCCGTATACGACTTGCCATCGACGCTGAGTTTGGCGGTATAAGCGCCGGCGTTGATGGGCGGGCCAACTTCGGGAGAGCCGGTATCAGCGACAGCGCCTTTGATCTTTTTGGCCCCTTCGTGACTCAGGTCCCAGACAAAGCGATGAAGTCCTGGTTCATTTTCAAGCTTGGGCTTCTTGCCGGCGCCCAGTCGCTCCTCGTCATCATCGTCGTCACCTTCCGGTACGCCGACTTTATCGTCTTCCTTCTCCTTGTCTTTGTCTTCGTCTTTCTTGCCCTCGAAGCTGATGACCTTGGTGCCCGCCGCATCCAAGATATCCAGCTTCAATTCCTTTTCCGGTTTCTTCTTGAGATAATAGTGCAGCATGACTCCGTAGGCAGGGTTGGGAAAGCTCGCCGCATTGTGGGAACTGACCGAGGCGTTTCCCACACGCCAGCGAATGGTAGGAGCCGGTTCGAGCAGTACCACAGCCTCTTCGACCTTTTCCGTAGTCATGGCGCGTAGTGGCGTGATGTCATCGAGAACCCAGATCGATCGCCCATTGGTCCCCAGTACCAGATCGTTGCCCTGAACAATGAGATCAGAGACCGGCACTGGAGGCAGATTCAGTTTGAGTCGCTGCCAGGTCTTGCCGCTATCGGTGCTGAAGTACATGCCTCGCTCGTAGCCGACAAAGAGCATGTCCTTGCGGACAGTATCTTCCCGAACCACATGGAGGTAGTCGTTCTTAGGCATCGTGTCACTGAGGGTTTCCCATCTCTGGCCAAAGTCGGTGGTCTTGTAGAGGTAGGGCCTGGTGTCATCAAGCAGGTGGGCATCAACAACCACATAAGCGGTTCCGGCATCGTAACGGGAAGCCTCGATCATCTTCACCGTGGCCCATTCGGGAAAACTGGGCATCTTGCTGGTGACATTGTTCCAGGTCTTGCCATTATCCTTGGAGAGATGCACCAGACCATCATCGGAACCCACCCACAGCACGCCCGCTTGCCGAGGGGATTCAGCAATGGCAGAGATGGTGCAGTAATACTCTGCTGAAGTATTGTCTCCGGTAATAGGCCCGCCCGACCATTTCTGCTTGCTCTTATCGTTGCGAGTAAGGTCGCCCCCCAGGGCGTCCCACGTCTTGCCGGCGTTGCTGGTACGGAACAGAACGTTGCCCCCATGATAGACGACGTTGGGATCGTGGGGTGAGCCAGCAATCGGGGCCGGCCAGCGGAATCGGTAGCGCATGTCTTCGCCGCCGTGGCCTGACGGATTGTCGGGATAGATCGAAATGTTCTTGGCTGTCTTCAGTCGGTGATCGTAACGAGTGATCGCACCGCCATATTCACCGGCATAGACGATGTTGGGGTCTTTGGGGTCAAACAGAATATATCCCGTCTCGCCGCCACCCACGTTGTACCAGTCGGTCAGTCGGATGCCGGGATTGAACAGGGTATTCGTCGGGGCAGCGGCGGTGCCCAGATCCTGCATCGTCCCGGCAACATGATAAGGGGAAGAGTTGCTGGTATTGATGTGATAGAACTGGCTGATCGGAAGCGGCGGGGCGAACCAGCTCTTTCCGCCATCGACGCTGATATCGACCCCGCCATCGTTGCCGTTGATCATCCGTTTCGAGTCTTTCGGATCGATCCAGACATCGTGGTGATCGCCATGATGAGCGCGGACAGTTTCAAACGACTTGCCGCCATCGATACTTTTGAGCAAGGGCACTTGCGGGCACCAGAGCACGTCTGCATTGTTCGGATCAATGGTAATGGTGCTGTAATACCAGGCTCGCTGCCGGAGTTTGCGATCTTTATTAATGAGCTTCCAATTCACGCCGCCATCATCGGAACGGAACAAACCGCCTTTGTCCGCCTCGATCAGGCAATAGACCCGTTGCGGATCGCTGGCGGCAACGGCAACGCCCACCTTGCCCCAGATGCCTTCGGGTAAGCCTGTCTCTTTCCCGATCTCATTCTTGTGTTGCAGTGGTTGCCAGGTAGTGCCGGCATCACGAGAGACGTAGAGCCCGCTGCCCGGGCCGCCGCTGGTCAGGTCCCAGGGCCGACGACGGGTTTGCCACAGTCCGCCAAAGAGAATGTTGGGGTTGCTCGGGTCGAAGCAGACATCGCTGGCGCCGGTGTCATCATCTTTGAAAAGAACACGCTGCCAGTTCACTCCGCCATCGGTGGTACGGAAGACTCCTCGTTCGCCGTTCGGCCCGAAAGCATGCCCCAGCACAGCGGCAAAAGCGATATCGGGATTGCTCGGATGCACGATGATGGTGCCGATCTGCCCTTTCTGCTTCCACACATGCTTCCAGGTTCGGCCCGCGTCAACCGATTTGAAGATACCGTCACCGCTGCAGACGTTGCCACGGATATTCGCTTCGCCGCTGCCTGCGTAGATGACATTGGGGTTCGAAGGAGAAACGGCAATAGAGCCGACTGTGACAGCATCAGTGTCTTCAAAAATCGAGAGCCACTTCAGCCCGCCATCAATGCTCTTCCATAATCCGCCCGACGCGGTCGCTGCGTAGTAGGTAAGAGGATCGCCCGGCACTCCAGCGACACGACAGATACGGCCACCCGCCGACGGCCCAATGCTGCGAAGCTGCAGGTTCTTGAAGAGCTTCGGTTCCGGCTCTTTCGGTTTGAAGGGATCAGCCTGGGTACCGGCCAGAACCGTCAGGAAGGCGACGAGAATCATTACAACGCGGATGATGGACATGATCAGACTCATATTCAGAAGGAGCTTTCCCTGTATCCGTTATACCTGTGCTTGATACCGGGAAGCAGGTATTGAATGTCAACTTTGATGGAAGATGACGATGCTGAGGTCGTTAGATTCGGCATGCGGAGAACAACAGTTTTGGCGTAGCACTCATGAAAGGGGCATCACTTTGCGTGCTGCCCTTTTCATTCTCTTCCCCTTTCCAAGGAGGAGTTGGAGGAGGTAATATCACAGTGGTTATGAACCCCACCCAACCTCCCCCTTGGTAAGGGGAGGAGCAAATACGCGCCCTTTTCAATGAAAGATACGTACAGCTTCTAATCCTTCTGAAACTTCCGCCGATACGTCTTCTGATCCACCTCCCACGCTTCTTCCTCCTCTTCAGAGAGGCGGAAGGCTTCGGGAACATTCGGATCACCGACAACCTGGATGGTCTGCTTGTATTCCTTGCCATCGACGGTGAGGATGACGCCGTAGATACCGGGAGGCACGACAGCGCCCCCGAAACCACGGCCGCCGGGCCCGCCGCCTACACCGCCGGCGCCTCCTGGGGTACCCTGGGCTTGTGTGTTTGCGGCACCACCACCTGCGGCTTGACCACCACGACCGGCTCCACCACCCTGGGCACGGCGGCCACCACCCGTGCCTGTTCCGGCTCCTGCTTGTCCGGCTGCGCCGGCTCCCGTTGTAGTCGAGCCAGCCGCTTGACCTTCTTTAGTAGCTGCGCCGCCAGTCGTACTTGTTAGGCCACCAGTCGTGGTGGCTGCCCCACCCGTACCGCTGGTTGTTGCAGCAGTGCCGCCTCCACCCTGGCCACGGCGGCCACCACCGCCCGTCCCTTCAAAGAGGTTGCCAAACGGCAGACTCATGGAGCGGGTCAACGTCCAATTCATCTTGTGCAACCCGGTGGTGGTGGGCACACGCAGCATCTCATTGATCGTATCGCCCTTGGCGTCAACGATCTTCAGACTGACCTTCTCAGCCGTCTTGTTCAGGTTGAAGTAGATATTTGCCCCAAAGGGTACGTTCTCGCCAGTGTAACGGCGAGTGGTGCCGCCACGGCTCGGCTCGCTGCGATACCGAATGACCGTGTGAGGCTGATACAGGTACGCCTCGGCTTTCACCGTAGCCGGCTTCATCTGACGCAGCGCGCCGACTTCTACCGCCCACAGGCTGCGGCCGTGCGTGGCGACAACAATCTCGCCCGCCGTCGGATGCACCGCGACTTCGTGAATAGCAACGGTGGGCAGGTTGTTGTTGATCTTCGTCCAGCTCAGTCCGCGATCGATGCTGGCGAAGACAGCGAACTCGGTGCCGCAGTAGAGCAAGTCCTGGTTGAGCACATCTTCCCGCAGGCAACGGGTCGACCCGAACCCCGGCAGGTTGGCAGTGATCGGCTTCCACGTCGCGCCGTAGTCTTCGGTCACATAAACATAAGGCTTGTCATCGTTGCTGCGATGAGCATCGAAGCACACATAGGCCCGGCCATCGACGAACCGGGAAGCTTCAATTGTGCTGACCCAGCGGTCGCCGCGCAGGCCGATGTTCTTGGTGACGTTCGTCCATTCCTTGCCGCCATCCTTGGTGACCCAGACATAGCCATCGTCCGTGCCGGCCCAGAGGATATCGCCATTGCGAGGCGATTCGGTCAGCGCTGAACCGCTGCCTCGTTTGCTTCGGGTCAGTTCAGGCGAGATGATCTTGAGATCATCGCCCCGATTGATCGACCGGAACACGTATTGCCCCATGCAGTAAAAGACTTTCTGGTTCTTCGAAGAGAGAAGGAACGGCGTGTTCCAGTTGAAACGGAAGGTATTGCTGTTGATGCCGTTCTGCGTGCGAGGCCGGGCGAAGCCACGTTCACCGGTACGGATATTGCGGCGAATCATCGCGCCGTTCTGGCTCTCCGCATAGACCCAGTTAGGATCATCTTGATCAACTCGACACACGAACCCGTCGCCGCCATTGATGTTCATCCAGTCTTCGTTGGTAGAGCCACCCTGACGAACGACAGAACTGGGGCCGCCCCACGAGCCATTATCCTGCAATCCCCCATAAACGTAATAAGGCACCTGGGTATCGGTGGCGACATGGTAGAACTGCCCCAGGGCCATCGTGTTCAGGTGATCGACATTCTTGAAGTTGTCGTAGGTGACGTACAGGCCGCCATCGCAGCCGACCATGCCGTGTCGGCCATCGCGGCTGTCGATCCAGATAGCATGGTGATCCGCATGCACATCACGACCCAGATTGCTGCGGAAGGTCTTGCCCCCATCCTGTGACCAGTGCATGGAGATGCCGCCGACGTAGAGCTTGTTGGAGTCGGTAGGATCGACCCGGATCAGGCTGAAATACATGGGGCGGGGATTCAGGCTGTTGATGCGTGTCCAGCTTTCGCCGCCATCGGTGCTCTTGTAGATGCCGCCAAACTCATGGCCGCCCTCGCCCTGGCGATCTTGAATATTTTCACGCTGACCGGCATAATACGCGGAGTAGGGTCGTGAACGGGTTGGTCCTCCGGGTCCGCCTGCGAAACCGCTACCTTCCAGGCCAGCGCTTCCACCACCCGCGCCCGTACTCATGGCGCTGGCGTTGGCCGGGCGAGCGACCAGAGTCACTTCGACTTCTTTCGTTTCACTGCCACGCTTGTACTTCAGTTTGATCTTGTCGCCCACCTTCTTGTCGCGCAGGCGAATGACCATTGCCTGGTAGCCGATCAGGTCCTTGCCATCCAGGGCAGTGATCAGATCGCCGACTTTGAGTCCTGCTTTCTCAGCGGGGCTGTCCTTGGCGACTTCGGTGATTTTGGCTCCAAGGTCATCACCTTCAGCATTCTGTCCCAGAAGGCCGTGATAGGAAGCGGGTTGGGTTGACGATGACGCCTCACGCAAAGTGACTTCCAGCTTCCGTGTCTCGTTGTTGCGCTTGTAGACGAGAGTGACTCGATCTCCTGCCTTCTTGCCTTGTAGCTGTTTGGTAGCTTCCGCGATGTTGGTGATGTTCTTGTTATCAATCTCGAGGATGACGTCGTTGACTTGGAGAAACTGCGCTTGGTTCGTTATCGGCTGGCTTACCGCGGTAACAATAATCGCGTTCTCAGCCGCTTTGACGTGAATACCAAGAAGGCCAAGGTTCTCGCCAGAGACGGGAGGATTTGCCGGTCGACCCTCACCGGGGCTGGTTCCGCCGCCAGGGGGGCGAGCGCCCTGCCGTTCGAGGAGTGTAACTTCTACATCCTTGATCTCGGTGCCTCGTTTGTACTTAATTTTGAGCTTATCGCCGGGCTTCTTGTCGAGAACGATGTTGTTGATGTCTTCAAACTCGGTGACTTTTTTGCCATCGACTTCAGTGATGATGTCTTCAGCCAAAAGTCCGGCCTTGGCGGCTGCACGCTCTTCCCGAACTGCTACGAGACGGACTCCCCCCTCACCGGCCTGACCGAAGGCTCCGAAGTCGCCATTTCCTACTCCTTCGGCGGGTGGCTTACCCATGCCGATCTTCTGGCAATCGATAATGGCGAAGATGACTTTGGGATCTTTACGGTAATAGTCGATCCCCACACGTCCGATGGGGTTGGTGGGCAGTCCCTTGGTCAGTTTCGTCGTCGTCTTGAAGCCATCAGTAGTTTTGTACAGGCCGGCGCTGGTGCCCCATTTCATGATGGGATCGTAGCCGTCATACCCCTCAGGAATGGTGCCGCCCAGGATGGAATCGAATTCGTCCCGCTTGCGTTCCCACATGGCCACGATGAGCGTTTCGGGATTGCTGGGGTCCATCTGCATATCGATGACGCCGGTCTTGTCGTCGAGGTAGAAGACCCTGGCCCAGGTGGTGCCGCCATCGATGGTTTTGTAGACGCCCCGTTCGGGGTTGGGGCCATAGCAGCGGCCCAGGGCACCGACGTAGACGATGTCGGGATTCTTTGGGTGTACGATCACCTTGCCGATCTGGTAGGTCTCGCGCAGCCCCATGTTCTTCCAGGTCTTGCCGCCATCGATGCTTTTGTAAGCGCCATCGCCATAGCTGACGGAGTTGCGCGGGTTGGCTTCACCAGTGCCGACCCAGACAATTTCCTTGTTGGAGGGAGCAACGCAGACATCGCCGATGGAGACGGTGCTTTCCTTATCGAACTGATGCACAAAGGTATTGCCATAGTTCTCCGTTTTGATCAACCCGCCGGAAGCGGAGGCAACCCAGTAGGTGGCAGGGTCCGTTTCGTACACACTGATGGCGGTGATGCGGCCCGACATGTTGGCCGGCCCAATGCTTCTCCACTTGAACTGCTTCGTCCATTCTTCCGGCAGCGACAGGGCGGTCGACTGCTTTTCCCCGTTGGTTGTCGATGCTGCCTTCATCTCGGACAGCTTCTTCTGCATCTCCGCAATCTGTTTCTCCAGATTGACGATCTCTTGTTGTTGTTTGGGCGGTTGAGTGGCGGGGTCTTGTGCGATGAGTAAACAAGCAGTCACCAGGACGGCGACGGCAACGAGCCAGGGTCGAGCGTTCACAGGGGGTCTCCGCATCGTGTCAATCAAGAAAGTGTAGGCTGAATATGTCAAAGATAATAACTTACCGGCAGGCAAAAGTCTCGTATCTAACCTATCGTTCCCCCGGCTTCTCATTATTTGGTATCGAATGTAGGGGCGAGTTTCGTCGTAGGTCAAAGGAGCCCTCCATCATGAAGCTTTTACGACGCTTTTGCCTGCTGATTGCCATCATGTTCTGGCA
This sequence comes from Gemmatales bacterium, assembly GCA_035430005.1. Classification (GTDB taxonomy): domain Bacteria; phylum Planctomycetota; class Planctomycetia; order Gemmatales; family HRBIN36; genus JAEUIE01. The sequence continues at coordinate 28,354 of DAOMFV010000033.1, read as the reverse complement.
AGGCGGCTTCATGTTCTATGGGGCTGTCGTAGTGCCTGTCGGTTCCGAGGTGCTTGGTTCTCACCAGGCCCAGGGATTCGTGACTCGTTCTGTGACGAATTATCTCAACCTGGCCGGAGCGGTTGCTATCGCTATTTGGATGTGGGAATTGGCGAGCGCAAGGAACAACACTGTTGCCAGGCAGCGTCTCCGTTGGGCTTTGTGGCTCGTGTTGCCTGTCACCCTGGGACTCCTGGCATGGCTACACGGTGTGATGGATCAGCAACTTGATATCGAATCGCAAAAGATCCTCGACCGGGAACGCTTACGCTATCTTCATGCCTGGTATCTCAACATCAGCACATTCCAATGGGCTTCAAGCCTCCTCTTATTAGCGCTGACATTGTTGAACTGGCAAGGCGAAGACGGCCCACGGATGAACCAGCGATAAGAGCCTCTTGGACATCGATCTACGGCTGAAACCTCTTGGGATCAATCTGTGAAAGTGGACGGAACTCAATCGTTTCGATTTCAAGCATCAGCTTCCCGTCTCGCAAAGTGACCGTCTTCACCGGATACTGGATGCCGTCGAAGTTCTTGTGCAGCGAGTAGTAGTGTTCCAGCTTGGTCTCTTTGCCGGTTCGTGAGTCTACAGCCATGCCTTCGCTCTTGAGAACGAGATGGCTGGCCTTATCGACATAGAGCTTGATGTCATGGAAACCTTTCTTTTTGACCACCAGAACTGAGGTTGGTTTGCCATCGACTCTATCATCGCCTGCCAGTTCGACACCGATGTCCTTGTCTTTAAGCGGAATGAGGGTGAGCGCTACCCGTTTGTGATGGTACGTATCTCGCTCAGCCAACAATTCCTGATCAGTCAGCGACTTGATCGTAGCTCCGTCTTTGCTCCATCCCTGGTTGCCGTTGACGATGTAAACACGGAGACGTTTTTCACCGTCAACCATGCTTTCGCTTTCCCGTCGGAAGCAATCGGGGAGTTGTCCGATCAGGGTGCTGCTGGAAGGCATGGGCTTGCCTGTGAAATGACCAGTACCCTGGGTCTTCCATTCCGCAGCCTTGAGATTGGTCAGGCGTGCTTCGCCGCCTGCCGCTTTCAACGCCGCCTCTACCACGGGCCTGGCTTCTCCTGAAATCTGGGCTAAGAGCCCGTGGGGAACGAGTGTCATCAAACCTGTCACGCAAATCAGGCGGAACATGTACAACCCTTCCTTTCGATCAGGATTTGGATGAATAGAGGATGAGAAAGCGGGAATCGATGATTGACAATATGGTGTCCATCCCTGAGATTGTCAACAAAGATGCAAAGGAGAGCAACATGAAAACGCGCCGTGGCTTCACACTCATTGAATTACTCGTCGTCATTGCCATTATTTCTCTACTCATGGCTCTGCTTCTGCCTGCGATTCAGAAAATCCGTGAGGCAGCCAATCGCATGCAGTGTGCCAGCAACATGAGGCAGTTTGGCATTGGCCTGCACATGTATCACCAGGATTATGGCCACTTTACTTATGGATATCAAACGAAAGTATCACCCAGCTATCCTTTGACTCCTCCTTTTCTGTATCGCTGGTCCCCTTTTGCTGAACTCACCCCTTACTTGGAGCAGACCAACGTTTACCGGGCTTTAGATCTTAACATACCCCTTTACATCAATCCCACGCTGGCAGTCACTCCTCCGAATGTCGACCCGGTGTCGAAACAGGTGCCCCTGTTCCATTGCCCCAGCGATGAGCAGATTCAAGTCTATGCCAACTTTGGAACCACCAACTACGCCGCTTGCATAGGAAGCGGGAAGAACGGCAGCCCCCGAAATCCAGGCGATGGCGTCTTCTACACCAATTCCAGGATTCGTATCGCTGATATTCATGATGGCACCGCCTTCACAGCATTCATGTCAGAGACCACCCTGGGCCGTGGAGGCCCCGCACTCACCAGCCTGGCCGGACAACAACCACAAGAGTATTACGCCTTCATCAAATCACCGACTCCCCTGAGCGAAGCGTTGTACGCGACCGCGACAACCTGGAGCACCGACCGTGGCGCCAAATGGGCCGACGGTGAAGTTTACTACTGTCTCTACGACCATGGCCGTCCTCCCAACTTCGCCGGTTATGATTGCATCAGTATCGGCTACTCCTGGAAAGCTGCCCGCAGCCGACACCCGTACCTCGTCAACGTGCTCTTTGGCGACGGCTCGGTACGTCCGGTAAGCAATAACGTCAATCTCGATGTCTGGCAGGCGCTTGGCAGCAGAAGCGGCGGAGAGGCGATTTCGGATGGCGACTACTAATTCATGAGCAACCCGTTGTCGATTCCACCGTGCTCCCCCGTGTTCTGGGATGTGGTGGAACTCAAGAAGAGCACGGCAAACTGCTTCTCATCAGAATCCCGGTCTAAATCAGGTTGATGGAAGCTCCTTGCTCGTCAGCAAACCGGCATAGAAATATGGTTAGAATCGTTAGAAAGTGCATATCAGGTTGCTGCTTATCTATTTTCACCTATCTTTCTTAGATTTATTCAGATCACGAAATACCATAAGCTATTACGAACTCTGCCTGACCACTGAGCTTACTGTAGCGCCTGTTGCATTTGGAGAAAAACCATGAAAATTCACGCGCTGCTGGGATCACTAGCATTAGGTACCTGCTTTGTTCTTTCGCAGCAAGTGATAGCACAAACAACATTTACTTGGAAGAATGCGGGAAGCGACTGGGGGACTGCTGCCAACTGGACACCTGTTGGCGGACCACCTGGCAATTCAGTTACCGATTTGGCTCGATTTTTTCCCAATCAATCCAACCCAGGCACAAGTATCTTCAATCCAAATTTGGCAGCTGGGTTCACTTTTAACTCCCTTACGTTGGCTCCTAATCAGAACTTTTCTTCAAATGGCTGGTTTTTCACTGGTGCTAACACGCTCACATTGGGTGGGGCTGGCTCAACAGGACTGACAACTTATGGCCCATCGGAATACACATTTAACGGGCCGGCGCTGGCCGGAAACGGTGTGGCATCTCTTCTCGTCAACAGAATCACCAATGGCTCCACTCTAACTTTACAAGGCAACAGTGTTGCCAACTCAAACCTGGGCACCACACTCCTTGCAGGTGGCATGCTCAATCTTGATAACTCGTCAACTAACATCGCAGCACGTTATAGCGCTTCATCCGGTTTGACATTTACCAGTGGCATACTCAACATCACCGGTGGCTCGTCTGCCACAACTTATCAATTAGGCGCTTTGACAGGCAGCACAACGAGTGGCAGCAATACGATTCGCTTGAATCCAATCGGCGGTGTGGTACCTACCGTGAATTTTGCCAATTCCGGTGCCTTTTCGACAAGGCAATCCACCTTCAGCAGTTGGCGTTTTGAAACCACGAGCGGCAACCTTGGTACCGATGCGAAAGTTACGTTTAGTGGGAATCCGTTTCTCGGGGCCAATGGTTTGTTAGCGGATACCAGTGGCGGCTCCACAGTAGGCTTTGCAGTTGTCTCCGATGCAAACGGCGTTAATTTCGCTACCTGGACCGCAGGCACCGGGATTGTTGCTGCCTCACCTACACAATCTCCCACAAATGCAACCGCGCTGGCATCATTGGCAGCCAACGACCGTGCTCAGTTTACCCCCACGGGAGCAATAGTGGCTACTGGTGCTGTGACTACGGGTTCTTTACGAATCACGCCAACAGGACCAGGTGCCAGTCTGGCCATGGGAGCGAATGCACTGTCAAGCAATGCCCTAATGCTCGATGGCCCCAACGATTTTTCTATCAGTGGATCTGGAGCCATCGGTGGCTCCGCGCCTCGCTACATATACGTGAATAACACTGCTACAGCACTCAGCACGAGCATGAATATCCTAAACGGGGGAAATCCAACATCCATCGTTGGTCCTGGTGTTGTTATCTTAAATGGTGCGGGGTCCCAGATTGCCGGCAGTGGGGCCAGCAGCCTCAATCTCCTTGGAGGGGTTTTGCGTGGTAATCAGACACAGGTAGAACTCACTGCTGCCGCTGCGAATGGCATTCTCAACTTCCGTGGAGGCGTTCTGGAGATCCAGAATGGCGCCAACGGTACCGGAACCGCAGCCGACTTTACACGAATCTTGGGTACTGCTGCAGGGAACGTCCGATGGGAGGGTGGCAATGGCGGGTTCTCGGCCTATGGTTCGAATGCCTCGGTAAATATCGGTAATACTGCGACTCCTACCACGTTGCAATGGAGTTCAACCAACTTTGTTCAAGATGGATACGCTCTCAAGTTCGGGTCCACCAAATCAAATGCAGTTCTCAATTTCCTGAATCCAATTCAGCTGGATAACGGCGCGACCTATCAGCTTCGTGAAATTAATGTCGTAAAGGGTGCCGGGGGTGATCGAACAATTCTCGCCGGCGCAATCACTGGAGCCGTTAACGCTGATTTGGCCAAGACTGGTGGTGGCACTCTCGAAATGCCTTTAGGCGTGACAAATACCTTTTCTGGTAATACGAATATTCTCGGTGGAACTTTGCTGATCAACGGCAACAAATCGGGCACAGGTCGCATATATATTTCAGCCGGAGGTACATTGGGTGGCAGTGGCACCATTGGTGGGTCAATCTTTAACAGTGGCACCCTTAGCGCCGGCGCATCTCCAGGAAACCTGACTGTAGAAGGAAACGTATTGTTCCTTTCAGGCAGTATCTTCAAAGTAGAATTGGCTGGCACTACTCCAGGTACTCAGTACGATCAATTGACGATTGGATCGAGTTCTACCTACAACATCGACCCATCAGCGACCTTGTTAGGCATCCGTTTGAGTGGCTATACTGCAAACCCTGGTGATTCTTTTGTTATTGTCGACAACCCGAATGGCCCGAATGGAACCGGAACTTTTCTTGGATTGCCTGACCTCTCCCTGTTCTCTTTTGATGGCCAGCAATTTCAGATTGCATACAACGTCGGTACCTACAACATCACTACGACTGGAATCGATGTGTTGACCTCTGGTGGCAGTGTTGTTATTGCCATTGCAGCCGTACCAGAGCCGATAACGGTAATGACAATGGTTGCTGGCGCAGGTATGTGTGCTTTCGGAGGCTATCGCTATTACCGACACAAACGTAAGGTGGCGCGCTCCAGGTTAAAGAGGAAAAAGACAGCCAACTAACTAATTTGTCTCTGGCTACCAGGGCATGGTTCCTCCTTTAGGAGCCATGCCTTATTATTTGGTTTTATGGCAAGGCAGCTGCAGGTCGTCCACAACTGCCCAATGAATTGGAAGAAGAAAAAGGAATGATTCACATTGAGGTGTGTTCTAAACAGGTCATAATGACAAATAACTTGGATGGATGATTACATGAGCGAACGTGACATATTTATCGCTGCCTTTCAAATCGAGTCACAATCAGCCCTGGAAGAATATCTTTCAAAGGCCTGTGGCGATGATGTTGCACTGCGGCAGCGGGTTGAGAAACTATTACGATGGCATCACGAGTCACATAACTCGCCAAATGAGACGAGCTACAAAGAAACAGGAGTTTTTACTCCGGTCGATTCGCAAGATGAAGCAAGCACCAAAGTCGTTTCCCCAGACCTATTGCTTGGTACTGTTCTGAACGGCAAATACAAGATACTAGAGCAAATCGGGCTCGGCGGCATGGGAGCAGTTTATCTCGCGGAGCAATCACTTCCCATTCGACGTAAGGTTGCCATCAAGATCATCAAACCAGGCATGGATTCATCGCAGGTTCTTTCCCGGTTTGAAGCGGAACGGCATGCACTGGCGCTCATGGATCATCCCGGCATCGCTCGTGTGCTCGATGGCGGCATGACGGATGAAAAACGACCTTATTTCGTAATGGAGTATGTCAAAGGCGAGCCGCTTACTGATTTCTGCGACAACCAGCAACTGAATGTGAAAGAAAGACTTAACCTCTTCACCCAAATCTGCCACGCTGTACAGCACGCTCATCAAAAGGGAGTAATCCATCGTGATCTTAAGCCCAGCAACATCCTTGTTTGCCTGTACGATGGAACAGCCGTACCCAAGGTAATTGACTTTGGTCTGGCCAAAGCGCTTTACCAACCACTCACTGACCTTACCTTGCACACTGGGCATGGCATGGTGCTCGGGACACCCCTCTACATGAGTCCAGAGCAGGCAGAAGTAAACAACTATGATGTCGATACTCGTACCGATATCTATGCCCTGGGCGTTATCCTGTACGAGTTGCTTACCGGCACTACTCCTCTCGAAAAGAACCGATTCAAAAAAGCTGCCTGGGACGAGGTGCTACGCATTATCCGAGAGGAAGAACCGCTTAAACCGAGTACCAAGATCAGTCGCAGTGAGAAACTTGTGAAACTTTCAACCCAGCGGAAACTGGAGCCACGCAAGCTGACACAGTTGATCTCTGGCGATCTCGACTGGATTGTCATGAAGGCTTTGGCAAAAGAACGTAATCGTCGATATGAGACGGCAAACAGTTTTGCGATGGATATTCAGCGTTACCTCGCTGATGAACCGGTTCTTGCTGGGCCTCCCACCTTTGGCTATCAGGCTAGCAAGTTTATCAAGAGGAATCGCGGAAAAGTGCTGGCGGCAAGCCTGGTCCTTCTCGCATTGCTGACCGGTATTGCCGGAACTACATTCGGACTGATACGGGCCGAGCAACAACGTCATATCGCTGAACAGGCTGCCGAGGCAGAACGCACTGCCAAACTTGATGCTGTGGTGAAGCAGACCGAAGCTGAAACTCAACAACGTCGAGCGGAATCTAGCGAGAAATTAGCTGGGGAGAGGTTAAACCAGGTCGAAGCTGAGAAGAAGAAAGCGGAGGAGGAGAAGCGCATCGCAGTGGCGGTAAAGGATTTCCTGCAACTCAAACTGCTCGGCCAGGCTGATGTGACTGAACAGGCCAACTCACTCATAAATGCCGGCGGCATGGCAGAAGAGGCCAAGAAGGATCCCACGATCCGAGAATTGCTTAATAGAGCGGCTGTGGAACTAGCACCGCAAAAGATAGAGACCAATTTCCCAAACCAACCTCTTCTCCAGGCTGAAATCCTATTAACAGTAGGCAACACTTTCCGTGGGATAGGTGCATATGATCGATCGATCAGTTTCTTGCAGCGTTCAGTTGCGCTTTACAAGAAACAACTTGGACTGGAACATCCCGAAACACTCGGCTCTATGTATTGTCTGGCAGTAGCCTATCAGTCAGCCGGCAAAGTAGAACTGGCGCTTCCTCTCCACGAACAGACGCTGAAACTCAAGGAGGCCATGCATGGTTTCGAACATCCCGAAACGCTTATCAGCATGGGAAACCTTGCTATCGCTTACACCCAGGCGGGCAAACCGAACCTGGCCCTTCCTCTCTTTGAACAGACACTGAAACTAACCAAAGAGTTGCTTGGCCCTGACCATCCCCAAACACTCGTCAGCATGCACAATCTCGCCTGGGTCAACTTGGCTGCACACAAACTGGATGTGGCTCTGCCACTCTTCGAGGAAGCACTTAGACTCTTCAAAGCGATCCTCGGAGTCGATCATCCTCACACACTCATCTGTTCGCACAACCTCGCCAGCGCTTACATGGATGCTAATAAGCTGGACCTGGCACTACCATTGCTTGAGGAAACGCTCAAATCCAAGAAAGCCAAGTTTGGCCCAGAGCATCCAGAGACACTGGCCACTATGGGAAGCCTCGCCATGGCCTACCAGGCAGCCGGGAAAATGGACCAAGCAATGCCACTTTTCGAGGAGACCCTTAGGCTCTTCAAAACAACGCTTGGCCCTGAAGCTCCAAATACACTCAAGAGCATGAATAATCTGGCGTTAGCTTACATGGCTGTTGGCAAGCTAGAAATGGCTGTGCCACTCTTTGAGGTGACTCTCAAACTCAGGAAAGCCAAACTTGGGCTCGATCATAATGATACTCTCATTACGATGAGTAATCTGGCGAGAACCTATTTAGCTGCTGGGAAAAAAAACCTAGCCCTGCCACTCCTCCAGGAAACACTTAAGCTTCAACAAACAAAGCTAGGTCCCGAACACCCGGAAACTCTCTCCAGCATTGCATCCATCGGTTTACTCTTGCTGGAGAAGAATGACTACGCAGGTGCTGAAGAGATGCTTCGCCAATGCCTCACTCATCGCAGCAAGATTCAACCCGACGCCTGGACAACGTTCAATACCAAGTCAATGCTTGGCGGGGCGTTGATGGGGCAAAAGAAAAACGAAGAAGCTGAGCCATTGTTATTATCAGGTTACCAGGGTATGAAACAACGGGAGAGTACCATCCCTCCACACGGCATCTTGCGAATCACGGAAGCCCTCGACCGCCTCATCCAACTCTACATCGAAACCAACAAGCCCGGCGAAGTGAAGAAGTGGCAGGCGGAAAAGGCGAGAATTCCCAAGCTACTCGAAAAGAAATGAATTTCATTGACACTGACAAGCCCTTATTCTCGCTAATGATGTAGATGCCGAGAGTCATGACCGAAGACGCGAGAGTTGAGATATGCCCCTGAAACGTAACTTGTCCCGATTGTAGCCCGGAAATGGCAAGAAACTGGCACGATTCTTCGCCGAATGTATGATGAAGCCGGTCGCCTGCGTCAGTGGCAAAACCAGTGTTGCTGTCCTGAAGACTATCGGGCTTCCCTGGCAATGCTGACGATGACGAGCCGCGCCTTGGAACAGAAGCCGCCTGTCACGAGAGCGGAATGGAAACAAATGCGCATCATGGATTATTTCAATCCATTTCAGAGAGCAATCGTCATGTTGGCATGAAAACGAACCATGGTGTATGTATGCTTTTTTCCGGTTCTGGAATAATTGCAGATAACCTCAGGACGTGGGTAGTGTGATTCCCCCCCCCTGTCTTTTTCTCTTTACTGTCTGCTTTCCCGACCCGGTGCAATAGCGATCACAACACCAGAACTGAACAATAAGACACAGTGCCCGGATCATAAAGGATCATGAGAGCGAATCTGAACATTGATCTTGGCTATAATGAGCGCTAGGAATCCTATCAGGCCGCCAGCCGATGGTATCTTCGGCAGCCTACTCAGGTGCATGTTTCACCAACCACAACTCTCTCAACTTACAAGTGCACCTTATTCGGGAATTTTTTTACTCATTCTATACTTGCTTTTTAAGACGTTATCTGAGATAAAGCCGACAATGAATGAATTGCCCCTCACCAACTATTTGACAAGGGACGTTTGACATGCGTACATTCATGATAGTTGTTGCAGCAGTTTTTCTGGTATCGCATTTGGGGGCACAGACAAGTGCGGTGTATAACTTTGAAACCGCACCTTTCTTCTTAAGTTCCACCACGCCGTTTACGAATGCACCACCGGCGAGCGGGCCCGGAGGATTCACAGCCACTTTCACCAGTGCACCAACCGCGTCCGGGGTCAGTGTGAATTTTACTTCACTTGGATTTTTTGGGTTTTCGAGTCAGTTCTTGAATGCATCTACACCACAAACGCTGACGGTGACGTTCAATGTCCCGGTGATCACACTTAGTGTTAATTTTACCTACACTACAGGCCAGACGACTCCTCCAGCACACTTCGAGGCTGACGTGGGATCGAATGTCTATTCGGGAGGCACCTCTTCCCCCGGTGGTACTCTGAACTTCACGAACCCGACGCCTTTCAGCAGCGTGGTGTTTTTTGCAATTGACAACACCGGGAGTCAGACAGCATGGGCGATTGATAATTTGACTTTGACGCCCGCTGCAGTGCCCGAACCGGCCACGGTGGCGTTGTTGGGGTTTTCGGTTGCGGGAGTTGCCGGAGCGGTCTATTGGTGGCGGCGAAAACACCGTCAACTAACCGAACAAGAGGTAGATTAGCAGATCTTCACTCTGCCCTTCTTTTGTCATCATCTTTCTGTCGAGTAGCAGTCTCCAGATAAATGCAGGCAACTCCGCCTTGCGGGATTATCAATTATTCCCGCTTGATTGTGAACGCTTCGTTCTTTGAAATATCGCCAAAGTGCTCGTGCCAAACAAGGCAACATTTCTAATTGCTTGATTGAAGACGGTAGATGCGCATCCAACCTTGTGTCAAAGTGTCTAGTTGAAACGAAGTCTCATGTACCATTCGTCGACCGCTGCAATTCTGATGAAAAACCTGCCTAAGTTGTCTGAGTCTTTGTTCTCGACGTGAGCATCATCGAAGAACAAGGCAAAAAAGGCAACATGAGTGCTTCATGATGACTGCCGTAGGTGCATGAACCCATCGCCAATAGCAAGGCATGATAGGTAGAGGAACTACCAGTACACGCCATCGGCACCTTGCGGTCTTGAAATACGTGAAGCATTCCTTAATTACTAAACAAGAGCACTTCTTTGCACTCTCATCGACTTAACGAACCATGTACATCATTACCTAACATATAGAGTGAATCGCCATGGAGTTCTACGGCTGCCCAGAGTGTGGTCACAAGATTGATGATCTGACCGCAGGAACTACCGGCATGAAATGCCCGCAGTGCGGCAAGCCTATGATACTAGTTTCTCTTCGTCGGAAGGAAACGAAGAGTATACAGCTTGTTTTCCTCTTTCTATTGTTTTTTCTACTGATAGCTGCTGTTGGGGTGTGGTTTGTATTCAAGTACGAAATGGAAGAGCCTGCCAAGGATATGATGAAACCAGTTAGCACTGAGCCTGTAATGGCCAGGCGTCGAAGCGCAAGTTAATAACCTCACCCTTCCCAAACGGCGAAGCGTTTCCCTCGACTTTTTCTGACCGCGAAATTGGGACGTAGAACGTTAACGCTTGCGACTTGCAAGAACTACGGCAAAGTCCTAGTGGTCTGAACTGAACGAGCAACCAGGAAAGACCGATCAAAGTAAACAAAGATACCGTGACCTGTTGTTGAAACTGACTAATGGAGTGGCCAACAGGCCAACTAGGCAGCAGAGCGATAGTCATGCATCAATAAGCACACCTAAGCGAGGTGCTGCTAATCAAAGGAAAAGACATCGCCCAACGGTCTGGCAGACAACAAAGCCGCATTAAAAGAAGTATTGGCTGAAACCCTCGTAGACTCCCTCTCAATGGCATCCTCAAGGGATAACGAAGTTTGTTGTTGTACTTCCCAGGACCGGCGACCAGAATGCAGGAAATAACCTCAGCCAACCAAGGCGACACGATAGATCTGCAAAGAGGTTTTCCATGCATACAAGACTGATTCTGTTGGTAGCTCTTTCCATTTCCTTTGGATGGACGCCAACGCTTCGTGCTCAAGCCCTTGACGACATTCGAGACCTCAAGCTCAAAGACTGGGAGCCACGCTCGATGATGGTGACAAAGACCACCATTGTCGAAAAACCACGCTATCCCGTGATCGATGTTCATAATCATCTGGGAGGTGGCAAGCAGCAACTCACCCCGGAGCGTGTCCAGAAGTACCTGGCCGAGATGAACGAAGCAGGCGTCAAGACGGTCGTGAATCTTGATGGAGGATGGGGCGATAAGCTGAAGGAAACTATCGCAGCACTCGATGAAGCTCATCCTGGCCGGTTCATCACGTTTGCCCTCATCAACTTCGACGGCATCGACGATGACAACTGGAGCGAGCGCGAGACCAAACGCCTGGAAGAAAGTTTCCAGGCTGGCGCCAGGGGGCTAAAGTTTCACAAGCTCTTTGGCCTGCGATACCGGTACAAGAATGGCAAGTTGATGCCTGTGGATGACGCCAAGCTCGATCCGATCTGGGAACTCTGCGCCAAACACAAGCGCCCGGTTATCATCCATATTGCTGACCCCGCCGCCTTCTTCACCCCGCTCAATCGCTTCAACGAACGCTGGCACGAACTCAACTCCAATCCCCACTGGCTCTTCTTCGGCGATCCGAATCCGCAACGGCAGGATCTGCTTGACCAGTTGCACCGGGTCATTGCCAAACATCCCAACACTATCTTCGTCAATACCCACTTCGGAAACAATGCGGAAGACCTGGTATCCGTTGGGGAGAAACTCGACAAATACCCCAATATGTATGTCGATATTGATGCGCGTATCTCTGAACTTGGTCGTCAACCTTACTCTGCGCGTAAGTTCTTTCTGAAGTATCAAGACCGCATCATGTTTGGCACCGACACCACGCCCCGCCGTGAGGCCTACCGCATTTACTACCGCTTCCTGGAAACCGATGATGAGTATTTTAACTGTGCGGAGAGCCATCACCTGCAGGGCTTCTGGAATATCTATGGCATCTTTCTCCCGGCTGACGTCTTGGAGAAGGTCTATCGCAAGAATGCTGAACGGGTGTTTGGGTTGTTGCCGGTGGCGGCGCAGGAGCCGAAGAAACCCGAACTACGGGTGATGCTTACCGAGGAATTCAAGATCACCGGCGACGGCAAAGCTGAAGCGTGGAAGAAGGCGGCATGGGAGCCATTACCCCTCCGCACCAAAAACGGCTTACCCTATGAGACGAAGATCAAGCTCCTCTATTCCAAAACGGGGCTCTATGTGTTGATGGAAGCGACTGATCAGAAGATCACAGCGAGTCTCGACGACTTTCAGAACCTTTGGAATGAGGATTGTTTTGAAGTCTTTCTCTGGCCCGACGAGCGTCACACCACCTATTTTGAATATGAGATATCGCCATTGAACAAGGAACTGCCAATCCTGATCCCGAACTTCGGTGGCAAGTTCCTTGGCTGGCGGCCCTGGCACTACGATGGAAATCGAAAGATTCAAAAGACGACTTCAGCAGTCGGAGGCGCGCTCGCATCCGGCTCGGCTGTGTCAGGCTGGCAGGCTGAGTTCTACATCCCTTTTGAATTGCTGAAACCTTTGCAAAATGTTCCACCCGTGCCAGGCACACGCTGGCGGGCCAACTTCTACCGCATGGACTACGACGACAATAGGAAAACGGCTTGGCAATGGGCACCGGTCGGTTTGTCCTTCCATGAGTTCAACAAGTTCGGAACTCTGATATTCGAGTAAAGCAAGACGAGGGGACACCCAACTGAATCCCACGCCTCGGATGGCAACCCCCTTACCACGCCTCGATTCTGTTGATCTACTGCGTGGCGTCGTGATCATGATCATGGCCCTGGACCACGTCCGTGACTTCTTCTCTGATCGTCTCCCCCTTTATGATCCCACTGATCTGGACAAGGCCACGCCAGCACTGTTTCTGACGCGCTGGATTACTCACTACTGCGCACCAACTTTCGTATTCTTGGCCGGAGTTGGTGCGTTTCTCTCAGGCATCCGGGGCAAGTCGAAAGGCCAGTTAGCCTGGTTTCTCCTGACTCGTGGCCTCTGGCTTGCCTTGCTGGAGGTTACGCTCATCCGTGCATTATGGATGTTCAACTTTGACATATACGAACATGGGGCGGGTGTCTTTTGGCCTCTAGGCTGGGGTATGGTCATTCTGGCCGGGCTGATCTACCTTCCCATGCCTGTTATCGCCATCTTTGGTCTCGTGATGGTCGCCTTCCACAACCTGCTCGATGGCTTGACTTCTGCCCAGATGGGAATACCTAACTTACTCTGGGTCATTCTGCACAGTGGCGGGAAAGGGGTCATCATGCAGGGTGAGAATTATCAAGTCACCTTCGAGACCGGCTATTGTCTTATTCCGTGGGCGGGGGTGATGGCCCTGGGGTATTGCTTTGGTCCTCTGTTACTCCTAGGGCCGGTAAGACGTCGCCGTGTCATTTTTCGGATTGGTTTGATGATGACACTGGGCTTCATCGCGCTCCGTGCGGCCAATGTCTATGGCGACGCCAGTCCCTGGGCTGTGCAGCCAACCTTCATCATGACGGTGATATCGTTTCTTAATTGCACGAAATATCCACCATCGCTTCTCTATCTACTCATGACCCTTGGCCCCGCCATCATGGCGCTGGCTCTGTTCGACCAGGTTCGTGGCAAGTTCGTGCAGCCCATCATCACTTTCGGCCGTGTGCCCTTGTTCTTCTATTTGCTGCACATCCTGCTCATCCATGGTGGAGCAGTAGCGCTCGATTATGCGCGTTTCGGTTGGTCGCCGCTGGCTGACTCTGGCCCCTGGGATCTCGCTAGTAAGATCGTTCCTCTTCAATTCGGCGTCAGCCTGCCTATGATCTATCTCGTCTGGGTCATGCTCCTGATCATCATCTACCCTCCATGCCGCTGGTTTGCCGGTGTCAAGCAACGTCATCGCAACTTGTGGTTAAGCTATCTGTAAGACAGGGGCCATTTTGATTCTCTCCCTTTTTCCAAGGGGAGAGTTGGGAGGAATTCCCCGTAACATTGAGTCCCACCCCACCTCCCCCAAGTAGAAGGGAGAAGCAGATGATTCCGATGCCCATCTTCGCTCTGTCGATCACGGAAGGAAAGGAAACAACCTTTTGAGTTCGTCATTACCCGGTTGCGTTCCATACTCGCAAATCTCAAACGCTTCCGCGTGACCAATCTTCTTAGCCTGTTCCGTACCATAGAGGGCGGCGAGCCGATCACCAAAGCGTTTGGCCGTCGACGCATCACGGTTCATGAAGCTCTCTCGCACCTGCTTTTGGCGACGCTCACGTTCTGCCGCATCCTTAGGGATCAGATTGATGTTTCCGTTCGCTCCACCTTCCAGAAACTGCGATTCCATCAGCTCCAGTGCCGCGAGTTTCTTGTCGAGGGAATCATCAATGCCCACTACCATGTCGGCCCGTGTGGGGTTGGCGCGTTCAAAACGATCGGCATAGTACATAAACACCGGATTCCTGGTCAGATAAGGTGTTTTGGGACAGAAGAACGGCACGGTCACCATGTAGGCTGCATCCTGAACCAGCACACCTGTGTAGCGATGATCGGGGTGGTAATCGTTGGGCCGATGGCTGAAGACCATGTCAGCCTTCCACTCGCGGATCAGTTCTGTAACAGTCCGGCGATTGGCCAGCGATGGTTCCAGTTCCCCATCGTGAATATCAAGAATGACAGTTTCCACTCCCAGGAGCTTGTCACCTCGCTGCACTTCTTCACTGCGCCGCTTAGCCAAGGTGGGCCCAGACATGCGCCAATGGCCGATGTCGCCATTGGTAAGTGACACGAACTTCACATGATGTCCCTTAGCAGCCCAAATCGCCGCGGTGCCGCCGATTTTGATTTCACAATCATCGGGATGAGCGCCGAAGCAGATAATGCGGAGCTTGCCATCGATTGCCGGTGTGGCTGGCTGTGGGATAGGGTCCGTTGAATTGGCGACGGAATCATCGGGCTTGATGGCTACCAAAAGCACTACTGCAAATAGCATCGTCCCACACAATAGAACACGAAGATTGGTGATGTTCCGACACATGTTGTGATTCTCCCGTGTTGATATTCTCACTCCTGCACATTATTCTAAATTGAAAGTCGAGCAAGAAGCGATTAGACTGTGGACAGTTCGATAGGCACGGGAATAGTGAATACTGTCTTCTTGGTGCGTGCCATAGAACACATTGCCATCGTTTGAACAGGAGGAATAACCATGTCCCACGTTCGCGAAGTATTACGAGGCAAAGGGTCACAAGTCTGGACCATAGATCCAAAGGTGACGGTGCTTGAAGCAGCATCGCTAATGAACAAGCATAAGATTGGCGCGCTGGTAGTGACCGATAATGATCGGGTAATCGGGATGTTCACAGAGCGGGATATTCTTAAACGAATTGTTGCCGAGCAGCGGGACCCGGCAAAAACGCCAGTCGTCGATGTGATGACAAATGAGGTCGTTTGCTGCTCACCCGACACGAAACTCGATGAAGCCCGTGGAGCCATGAAGAATCGTCGCATTCGGCATCTTCCG
This sequence comes from Gemmatales bacterium, assembly GCA_035430005.1. Classification (GTDB taxonomy): domain Bacteria; phylum Planctomycetota; class Planctomycetia; order Gemmatales; family HRBIN36; genus JAEUIE01. Next base: position 12,577 of record DAOMFV010000033.1, on the reverse strand, counting down.
GTGGTCGGGGAAGACGGAAAGCTGCTCGGTCTCATTTCCATCGGCGATCTCAACACCCAGGTACAGGCCGAGAACGAACTGACGATCTTCCTTCTTGATGAGTACATACACGGCCGAACATGATTAGCAAACTGCATACTGCCTCTTTGCATTCCTGGAGAGGAGCCGAAGGAGAATGGATCAAGTCCTGTTCTTCAAATAACATGCTTGACGCTCTGTGATCAACATGGTGGGATAAGGTATTGCTCGATATCCCACCTGACTGGTTTGAATGATGAGTCGATTTGCTTTCTTGCTTTGGTCTACATTCTGGATGGTTTCTTCACTAGCTGCTCAGGGGTATTCCCCTGAGGAAGCTCTTCTGCGCATGAAACCCGCGGAAGGCCTTGAAGTTCAACTGGTGGCTTCGGAGCCATTGATACGTCAGCCTTTGTCGATGACCTTTGATGCCCGGGGCAGACTGTGGGTCATTCAATACCTGCAGTATCCAAAGCCAGCCGGCCTAAAACCGGAGGAAGTTGATCAGTACCTTCGAACGAAATATGACCGTGTGCCTGAGCCTCCTCCCCGCGGGCCTCGTGGATTAGATCGCATCACGATACTGGAAGATCGAGACGAACAAGGGCGGTTTCACAAGACGAAGGATTTCGTGACGGGATTAAACCTCGCGAGCGGCTTGGCTTTGGGTAATGGCGGTGTCTATGTATTGCAGGCTCCCTATCTGCTCTTTTACCCGGATCGCGACGGTGACGATGTGCCAGATGGCGATCCGGAGGTAGTGCTAACCGGTTTCGGCATGGAGGATTCTCACGCCGTTGCCAACTCTCTGGTTTGGGGGCCTGATGGCTGGCTCTATGGTGCGCAGGGTAGCACGGTTACTGCCCGCATCACCGATCCGTTGACCAGGAAAATATACGAGTTCCAGCAAGGTATCTGGCGATATCATCCACGAACCAGGCAGTTTGAACTCTTTGCTGAAGGTGGCGGCAACACATGGGGGCTCGACTTTGATAGTTCTGGACAGATCATTGCAGGCACAAACTGGGGAGGCGTGGCTGGGCTGCACATGGTGCAAGGCGGCTACTACGTGAAAGGCTTCGCCAAGCATGGACCGCTTCACAACCTGCACACCTATGGCTACTTCGAACATATTCCCTGCGAAAGCTTCCGTGGCGGCCATGTGACCTGTGGCGGGATCGTCTACCAGGGCAAGCTGATCGATGCGCGATATCAGAATAACTATCTGGCCTGCAACCTGTTGGATAACAATCTGTATTGGTACAGTTTGAAGCGGCAGGGATCCTCGTTCAAGATGAGGCATGAAGGAACGCTGCTTCAGAGTAACGATACATGGTTTCGGCCCATTGATTTACTCACCGGCCCAGAGGGGGCGGTTTATGTGTGTGACTGGTACGACAAGCGGGCCAATCATGTCGATCCATTAGATAACTGGGACAAAACCAATGGCCGTATCTATAGGTTAGTTCCCACTGGTGGCCAGATAAAGTCGAGGTCATTCGACCTGAACAAGGCGAGCTCTCAAGAGCTTGTTGATCTCTTAGGTCATGACAACAGTTGGCAACGTGGCGAGGCACGACGCATACTTGCTGAGAGACACGATGAACAGTCTCAAGCGTTATTGCGTAAGCATGTGGTAGCCAGTGGAGAAGAACTCTCCATCGATAGCCTTTGGGCACTCTATTCCAGCGGCGGTTTGGATGCCAGGTTGGCTGGTGATCTGCTGCGTCACCCAAAAGAAGTGGTACGCGCCTGGGTCGTTCGTATGATCAGCGATCATGCGACAACAGAAGGAATAAAATGTTGGCTGCCATTGCTGCCTCAATTGGCCAACATGGCCCGAGTAGAAAAGAGTTACTTCGTTCGTTCACAGTTAGCCTGTACAGCACGTCGCCTGGCGGCATCTCTTCATAATACGGAACAGTGTTATGCAGTCCTCAGTGGACTGCTACAGCATGATGAGGATGTGAGCGATCAGCATATCCCGCTGCTTCTTTGGTGGGCATTAGAAGAAGCCATTCAGCGTGATCATGGGATCTTTGCTCTTGTTTCACTAGGGCTCGATCATGGGGAGGGCTGGCGAAGCCAGGTATTGAGAGAGCATCTTTTAGAACGACTCAGTCGATTGTTGCTTTCGATCGACAATGACACAGCCGTACATTCATTGTTACTACTGATTGAGAAGTGCCTGGTTCAAGAACAGAGTGCCTTGCTGGTTCCGAAGGTGTTGCACGGAATGGAGAAGGCGTTGGAGGGTCGGCGGCTGAAAGGCGTACCTGGTCCTTTGCGTGCCGGCATTGAAAAGTTGTCGGCATTGCGGCCAGATGAGCAGCAAGTCTTGCGAATCCTCATCCGTATGGACGATCCAGTGGCGTTTGCCAAAGGTAAGCAAGTACTCCGGAATCAGCAGGTCAATCATTCAGATCGTTCCAAGTTGCTTCTAGCGATGACGCAAGGAACACCCTCTCTTTCTGTTGATACGTTGTTGTCGCTCTATGAGTCAGCACAAACTGATGCAACCCGCCTGGCGATGCTGGATGCGCTGGCTGCTCAAAACACACCGCAAATAGCTCCCGCACTGTTAAAGCAATACAGCAAGGCCTCATTGATTGTTCGGCAGGGGATAATCAATCTACTTGTTGCTCGAAAAGATTCCGCTCAAGCTCTGGGGGAAGCTATGTCATCAGGAATGGTTACTCCTAAAGAGGTCCCGCTCGATAAGGTGCAGCAACTGGTGCGTTATCATGATCCACAGCTTGATCAACTTGTTGCCAGGCATTGGGGAAATGTGACTGCACAAACGACTGGAGAGAAACAAGCTCGCATCCGTAGTGTGGTTCACATACTAGGGCAGGGAAAGGGCGATGTCCAGAGTGGCAAGACCATCTACACAAAGCAATGCGGTACGTGTCACACGCTGTTTGGTGAGGGAGGAAAGGTTGGCCCGGAGTTGACCGGGGCTGACAGGCACAATCGCGATTTTCTGGCGACACACATTGTTGATCCGAACTTCGTGATCCGGCCTGAGTATGTCGCGCATACGATAGTCACCACGGATGGCAGAACGTTGACCGGTTTACTCGTCGAACAAAATGTCGGAAGTATGACAGTGCTTGATGCCCAGGCCAACAAGATTACATTGGCTCGTAACAAGATTGAAGATATTCAGCCTTCAAAAGTTTCTCTGATGCCGGAGAAGCTGCTTGATTCTCTTGACGATCAACAGATTCGAGACCTGCTTGCGTATCTACAGCAACCGATGCCAGCCGTGGCATCCACCACATTAATGGATGCACCATCCTTCCAGTCGGAACCACTCAATGTACCTGATAAGTTTGATTTTGCTGACAAGATGGTGGGAGGCATTGACCGTTTTCTTAACCAGGAACTGGCAGCTTCTGTGCAGAGTCGCCAATTGCGGTGGAAGAAGGAATACTCATCGTCGACCACATATCTTCAGTCAGTCGAAGGCAATAGAGCGCGATTGAAAGTGTTGTTGGGTGCGGTGGAAGAACGGCCCAAGAAGCCGGTGCTGGAGTACATTTCGGGCCCAACGAAATCTGCCCGGATAGGGCAGGGGAGTGGGTTCGATGCCTTTGCGATTCGCTGGCGAGCGTTTGGGCATGTTGATGGCGAGGGGCTTTTGCTGGTGCCGACAGGAAAGATCAAAGCGGATGTCGTGGCGTTGCCCGATGCCGATCAAACCCCTGAACAATTATCGGGCCTGGCTCCTGGGCTGAATCCAGGCATGCAAATGGCCAAGCGATTAGCAGAACAGGGATGTCGAGTGATTGTTCCGGTACTCATAGATCGCAGCGATGCCTATTCAGGCGTGCCTGGCATTCGTATGACCAATCAGCCACACCGTGAATGGATTTATCGGCAGTCTTTCGAAATGGGGCAGCATATCATCGGCTATGAAATCCTCAAATCCCTGGCTGCTGTGGATTGGTTGCTTGACAGCCAACAACTGGAACGTCCAGTCGGCCTCGTCGGCTATGCCGAAGGTGGGCTCATTGCCTTTCATGCCGGTGCTCTGGATACACGAATCGCGGTTACATGTGTTGATGGATACTTCAGCGCCCGAGAAGGGGTTTGGCGAGAGCCGATCTATCGCAATGTCTGGAGACAACTAACGGAGTTTGGCGATGCTCAGATTGCCGCCTTGTATCCCCCACGCAAATTGGTGATCAATCAATTGCCGCCACCAACTATCACCGGGCCACCGATGGCGCGTTCCGGGCGCAGTGGCGCAGCTCCGGGATCGATTGGCATGTTGAGTATCAATCAAGAATGGGCTCGCTTGGAGCCGCTCAAGATGGCATTTCCAGATGCCATTCATCTATCACCGGCCAGTGAGAGACAGCACATTAATCTAAGTCAGTTCTACCGTCAACTAACGAACGAGGAACTGCATGAGAAGGCACATGTTTCAATAGAGAATACGAAAACACCCGTCGATGCTGACAACAGAGTAAAACGTCAAATCGAGCAGTTGGCTGAACATACACAAGGGCTATTGCATCAGAGCCACGCAGTTCGTGAAAAACTCTTCTGGAGCAAATTGGATCGATCAGGTTTGACTCAATACCAGGACTCCACTGAAACATACCGCAAACAATTAGAACACGAAGTGATCGGCAAGATAGAGAGGCCGCTATCGCCGCCCAGGGCCAGATCAAGGAAACTCTACGAACAGCCCAACTATGTTGCCTATGAAGTGGAACTCGACGTCTTCGCACCAGAGGTGATCGCTTATGGCTGGTTCCTCATTCCCAAGGGAATCAAGCCTGGGGAACGACGCCCAGTGGTGGTGTGCCAGCATGGCCTGGATGGACGCCCTGCCGACGTGGCTGATCCTAAGTTCGATAGCCCTTACTATCATCGTTTTGCCTGCCAACTGGCCGAGCGTGGCTTTATCGTTTTTGCACCACAGAACCCCTATATCTTTGGCGACCGTTTCCGGATGTTGCAGCGTAAAGCCAATCCCCTGGGCCTTTCACTATTCTCGTTCATCGTGGCTCAACATCGACAGATTACCGATTGGCTGGCAGCTCTGTCTTTCGTTGATCCTGATCGCATTGGTTTTTATGGACTATCGTATGGAGGAAAAACAGCGATGCGCGTCCCTGCGCTCCTGCCTCGGTACTGTCTTTCCATCTGCTCCGCTGATTTCAATGAATGGATCTGGAAGAACGTCTCGATTGACAACAAATACACCTACATGACCACCAATGAATGGGAGATGGTCGAATTCAATCTTGGTAACACCTTCAACTATGCAGAAATGGCTGCCCTCATCGCACCCAGGCCTTTCATGGTCGAGCGCGGCCATCATGATGGAGTAGGCTCAGATGAGCAGGTTTCCTACGAGTACGCGAAGGTTCGTCGACTCTATTTGGAATTGAAGATTCCTCATCGAACAGCCATTGAGTTCTTTGATGGGCCTCACACCATTCATGGCGTCGGGACTTATCGCTTCCTTCATCAACATCTAAATTGGCCTGAACCCAGGTGAAAATACCAAAAAAATGGGGACGTTGAACTACTTTCTTCTGGCTCGGTTTGGATTACTATTGGAGTGCGAGCATTTGCAGGGTAGGATTTGTAAACCCTGCCAGATTGTGCTCGCAAGTAGCAACTGCAAACAGTGTCTACCTTCAGAACCAAAGCCATCGATTGAGCGAGTTGGATGAATCAGCTGTCTGAGGGCCGGAGACTAATGTTATGACATCGTTTTGTTACCTCAAAGTATTTGCGATTCTGTGCCTCTCATTAGCAATCGGATACGCCTATGATGATTCGTCCAAGCAGCCGGTCAAGAATGAAGCAAAGACAGCGTGGTATCTCAAGCCTGTCGTACGTCCGGTAGTTCCCGTAAGTGATTCTAAACCCAATAACCCGATTGACGCTTTCTTAAACAGCCAGCATCAAGCAAAAGGATTAAAGCTGGCCGGCAAAGCCGGCCGGCGCACTCTTTTGCGTAGGGTGTACCTTGATCTAATCGGCATTCCGCCGACGATTGCCGAGCAGGACGCTTTCCTGGCGGACGAATCCCCGGATGCCTATGAAAAGTTGGTTGATCGTCTGCTCGCCAGTGAACAACATGGCGTCCGCTATGCCCGCCACTGGCTCGACGTACTGCGTTATGCCGATACTGACGACGGTATGGTCGCTGCGCCAGGCATCCATCAGTGGCGTGACTGGATCATCCGGGCGCTTAACAACGATATGCCTTACGATCAGTTTGTCTGCACGCAGCTCACCGGCTATCGCACCAGTGCCCGCTACGAAGTGTCAGCCATTGGCTTTCGCGAACGCATTGAACCCCGTCCTGATGATGTATTCGCCCTCGGCTTTCTCTCCCGAGGAGCTGTTGTGCATGGTGAAAATGAAATCGGCGAGTTGCCCATCAACGCCGTGGAGACGGTCTCGTCAGCATTCCTGGGACTGACCGTCGGCTGCGCCAAATGCCATGATCACGAGTACGATCCGATCAAGCAACGTGACTTCTACACCATGAAGGCGCTATTCGATCCACTTGCTGTGAAGAAACTCACGCTAGCCAATCCGGCCGAAGTGATTTCGCAAGGCAAGATCACCGATGCACTTGACAAGAAACTAGCCGAAGTGAGAGAGCCCATCTTGACGCTGATCGCGCCATACAAGAAGAAGTTGCTCGATGAACGCATCGCTCAACTACCCGCTGAAGTGCAATCCGTTATCCAGAAACCGGAAAAGGATCGCACTCCCGCAGAGGAGAAGATCGCTGATGACTACTTTCCAATCCTTCGCATCGATGTGGCCAAGATCATGATGATCATGCCAGAGGACCAAAAGGAAACGTACCAGAAACTGGTTAAGGTGTACAAGGAACTGGAGAAAGCCCGTGCTAACGCCAACCTGCCGGCTTTTTGGGCTGTCGAAGTGGATCGAAAGAAGGAACTCGACAAGGGCTACATCCTGACAAGCGGAGATCCCAAACGGCCTGAACTCAAGAATGAGGTCACCCCAGGCTGGCCTCTGGCCCCGGCGAAAATCGACTTCCGTCATGGACGAATCGAGACTTTTGTCGCCTGGTTGACCGCAGCAGAAAATCCACTGTTCGCCCGTGTCGCCGTCAATCGTCTCTGGCAATGGCATTTCGGCGAAGGACTGCAAAAGAACCCGAGTGATTTTGGTAAGCTCGGTGGTGTCCCATCCCAACCAGAGTTGCTTGACTGGCTGGCGTCGGAGTTCATTGCCCGAAAGTGCAGCATGAAGGCCATGCATCGGTTAATCGTGACTTCCGAGGCCTATAAGCGGTCATCAGATGGAAGGAACGAAGCCAATCGCAAGGTCGACCCGGCCAACACCACTCTGTGGCACTATCCTCTGCGTAGGCTTGATGCCGAGACGGTCTGGGATTCTATCCACCATACTGCCGGTACGCTTGACCTCAAAGTGGGAGGCAAATCGTTCGATCCAAAAACAGAAGCTCCTCGCCGTGGAGCGTATATAATTCGCGGCTACGCTAACGATCACGAGGTAGTGCCCGCTTTTCTCCAGGCGTTCGACGTAGACGATGGTCGTACCCCTTGCCCCCAACGGACTCACACGGTCACCGCACCCCAATCCCTGTTCCTGATGAACAGCGACGTGATCAACGCCGCCTGTGAGAAATTCGCCAATCGACTGGAGAAGGTCGCCGGCAAGGACCTGAAAGCTGCCGTCGTTCTTGGCTACCGCATAGCGCTGACTCGTTCGCCATCGGAAAAGGAACTGGTGCGGGCATTGGAATACCTGCAAGACGATCCTGCCCGTTTGCGCGGGTTGGCATGGTTGTTGTTTAATCTGGATGAGTTTGTATTTGTGCGATAGTCCACGCTGTGAGCCAGGCCCTTTCATGAGTGACTCTACAAATAGACTCTGCCATTCAGTCTCTCGCCGCCGATTCTTTTTCGAAGCGAGTGGCGGTTTCCTCGGTCTGTCACTTGGCGCACTCTTTGCGGAAGGCGCCTCACCCCGACCCGGTCTGCCAAAGCCTCGTGCGAAATCGGTCATCTTCCTGTTCATGTGCGGCGGTGTCAGTCATATCGACACCTTCGATCCGAAAGATAATAAGTGGGCCGGCACATTTATCGATGCAACAGGCTTCGGCGACAATAATGCAGAGATGCGGCGACCTGTCATACCATGCCATCGGACTTTCACGCGCTATGGAAAGTCCGGCATACCCTTATCTGACTGGTTTCCCCAGATCGGTAGCGTCATTGATGATATTGCTGTTGTCCGTTCCATGTATTGCAAAGAGTCAAACCATTTCCCAGCTGCCATCGAGTGCTGCACGGGACACCAGGGCCGGCAGTTCGATCATCCTACTCTGGGAAGCTGGATTACGCATGCCTTAGGCACTGGCAACAAGAATCTGCCGGCGTTCGTCAACATCGGCCGAGCATCTTCGCCGGTACAATTGTCGGGCGGGTATCTAGGCGCCAGCGTCTCCGCTACGCCGTTTCAGCCTGGTTCAGAGCCAGTCCCTAATCTACAGCCACCGCGTGGAACCTCACGCTCGGAGCGCGATCATCAGATGCAGGCTCTCGACGATTTGAATCGTGAGTTCCGTGAGTACCATGGAATCAACTCCGAGATCGCCGCTCGTGCCCGGTCGTATGAACTAGCTGCCCGCATGCAGATGGCTGCACCGGACGCAGTTGATTTCTCCAAAGAACCACGACATGTGCTTGATCTTTATGGCATCGATACACCTGAGACCGACGAGTTTGGCCGACAAATGCTGCTGGCACGCCGGCTGGTGGAGCGGGGCGTGCGTTTCATCCAGGTTTGCCATGCTGGCGGCGGCAACGGCGCCTGGGATGCGCACGGCGACATCCGCACGCAAGGGCCTCTCTGCAAAGCAACAGACAAGCCGATTGCCGGCTTGATCCGTGATCTCAAGCAACGTGGCATGCTCGATGAAACACTCATCGTCTGGACCAGCGAGTTTGGCCGCACCCCATGGTCGCAGAACACTACCGGCCGTGATCATAATCCGCGTGGCTTCACATCATGGCTTGCCGGTGGCGGCGTGAAAGGAGGCGTCATCCATGGCGCTACTGATCACGTCGGCTATCGGGCTGTCGAAAAACCCCAATACATCAGCGACCTGCACGCTACCATTCTTCGTCAGGTGGGACTTGGTACACAGGACATGGAAGTGAAGGTGCTGGGTCGCCCGGTGCGGCTTGTCGAAGAGAGCTATGGCCCGATCGAAGAGATCTTAAAATGACTGTCTTGAATCAATTGTTTTGGGTCAGCTAACGGCCGAGGCATTCACTCAAGATAAAGGAACGGCAATTTCCCGACTATGAGCTTGAGCTCCTTTTCCAGGCCACCACGACTAATCTTGAATGCTATCTCTTGACCTGGTTTTTGCTTACGAACATAGGCGACTACTTCCTGAAGCTCCGAGAAAGAGTTGCTATTCAAAGAAAGAACCACATCGTCTTTTAACAAGCCTACTTTCTCGGCGGGGCTGCCTGCTAAACTACCGACAACGATGACCTGCTTCTGGTCTTCAGACCGGCCGATCATGATCCCTACAAATCCGACTACCCCCAGCAATGGATCGTTGCTTTCTTCTGTGTCTCGCTTAAAGGTGAGCAATCGAAGATTCGACTTTCCTTCTGTTGTAAAATCCTGCGGTCTGTCTTTTGTGCCTTCGGTATCGCGATTGATGCACAGTTTGAGAGTATCTCCTTCGAGTGAATAGATTCCTTCATAGCTGCGTTTGGGTTTTGCCCAGTTTACATCGATGCATTTCGGCGTAGTACTGGAGTCGAGTTTCAATTCCGCCAATGGATCACCGGCATATTGAACACTATTTCCCTTAATCACCCAGCGCGGGCGATGTTCGCCGAGGTCAACAGGTTTGCCATTTTCTTCGACCGACTCCAGGCGCCATCGTCCTTCAATTGTCTTGGCCTCTTGCGTAGAGGGGATATCGATGGCCAATACCATGGAGCAGGTAATTAAGCATAGCAAGGTCGAAGAGATTCTTGGCAGTTTCATCGGGCAGTCCTCATCGTCTTCTTTTTGATGCAAACTCTTAACGACCAATAAACATCACATCAAGGATCTGCGACCCACCGACTGGAGCGGCTTCGCGGGTGATCACGATCACATGATCGGTCTTGGTATCCAGCGTGCAGGTTTTGCCGCCGGCTTTGGTTTTCACTGTTTCTCCCAGTGCAAATACCGTGGGGCTCTTTTCCTTGATGACGCTCAGCGTGCCGTTGCCGTGCGAGCTAAAGGCTTCCATGGTGTGAGGATTGAAGACCGCGCCGTCGCTGCTACCGGCCAGAGGCAGGGTGGTAATGATTTTGCCATCAATTGAACTGAGGATGACGCAAGTGGGAGTGCCTCCTCTACCGCCGCGGCACATCGCGAAAAGAATGTGGTTCCTGGTATCGATTGCCAGACCGGCAGGCCCGTTCCCTTTTTCACCAAGATCGAAATGGCCGGTCACTTTGAGAGTCTTGGCGTCTACTACAGCGATGTGGTGCGCGTTGGCTACGTCAAAATAAAGATGCCCCTCGCCGTCCGAGACACCCTGCTCGACGGCCGCATTGGCGCCGTCCGGGCCGATGGCCTCTACCTTGCCGACGATCGAACCGTCCTTGGAATCTACTACGAGGAGGTTGGGCGCACGGTGGCTCAGAATAATGAAGTGGTGGGTCGGAGCGTCGAAAATATAGCCGTCGGCGCCCGGTGCCGGAATGGTCATGATCACTTCGAGTGTCTTGGTGTTGAAGAAAGTCGCAGGATTGCCTGAGACCAGACCAGTGTGGTTATCCGGATCGATGGCGACGCCACGCCCAGACGCCTTGGCCAGAGTCCCCGCAAGCTTGTAGGTATCGAGGTCGAACACGCTAACCGCGTTGCCACAAGCGACATAAACCCGACGGTTGACGCTGTCCGCCGTGACGTAGTCAATTCCCCCGGCGGCAGGAATCTGCGTGGTGGCAAGGATCTTGTAGGGCTTGACAGCGGTATCGTCGGCCGGAGAGAGTTGCGTGAGACTTAGAAACGCCGTCAGGCCGAGAGCTGCGACAAGCAATGTGCAGAGAGTATTGGGAAGACGTTTCATGGTACCTCTTGTGTGCTAATCCACACCTGGTTGTTCATCAAATGACATCGTAACAGAAGCGAAGCCTGTGGGCTACCATCAGAGCCGCTTGCGGAAAACATTCATATCGTCCCCATCTTCGTAGTAGTCACGAATGGTGGCATCGAGATCGTAGCCATGCTTCAGGTAGAAGGCGCGTGTCAGTTGATAATAGGGCAGTCCCGAGGTTTCAATCAACATCAAACGTCCGCCTGCTTCCCGAGCCTGAGCCTCGGCAAAACCAAGCAGATGCGAACCCACTCCCTTGGCCTGAGTGTGCTTGTCTACGAAGATCCAATAGAGGTACCAGGTGCGATCAGTCATGGCGGCGGGAGCGAAATAGACAAACCCAATAATAATGCCATTGGATTCAAAAGTATGAGCCTGATGTAGACCAGGTTCATCGTGGAAGTCGTCAAGCACTTCACGTAAGGCCTGCAGTTCATGCGCTTTGAAGACCTGCGTACGTTCCGCGATGGCCAGGAGAAATGGCGTGTCGTGGGGGACAGTGGGTCTGATCATGGTAAGTCCCAATGTATGTTTAGGGTAGAAGACAGTTTACGCTGGAATGCTGCAAGTTCTATCGGAACAAAAAGAAAGATGCCAAGTAAAAGGTGGAAGCAACTGATCATTGTGAAGTCGGCCTGAGAGAGCGAGGATTATTCAAGCTTGCGCCCTTCCGCGTTTTTGAGGTAATAGATTTGAGCACGACTTGCTGGTAGGTAAAAGTGCTACATAATGACAGTTCAATGGCGGAATGTCCGCGAGTTCTCGTAATAATCTTCCAAGGTCGTCCGAAGATGCAGTTCATCAAGCAAACAGGTCGATCGCTCTTGAAGCGATTAGGCTTCAATATTTCGCGGATTGACCCCAACCGGCCAGGGCAAGACCCATTTCGAGACATGGCCCGGCACCTTTCCAAAGTAGCGAAACCGACTATTTTTGATGTTGGAGCAAACATTGGACAATCAGTTGATCGATTTCAGGATGTCTTTCCCGGGGCGCTGATTCATTCGTTTGAACCAAGTCCATCTACCTTCGCCGAACTCCAGCGTAACTGCAAAGACAAAGAAGGCGTCAAACTCTGGAACCTTGGCGTTGGCTCCAAAGCAGGAACACTCCCGCTACTTGAGAACACCCACTCAGACATGACATCATTCCTTGCCCCGGGGCCAGGTGCATGGGGGGAAGTTGCTCGAAGAACCGAAGTACCTGTTGTTAGTCTGGATTCATTCACGGAGCAGGAAAAGATCGACCGCGTTCACATATTGAAGTCCGACACACAAGGTTACGACTTCGAGGTCTTCAAGGGGGCTGAGAGACTCTTTGCGGAAAGCCGGGTCAATTTCATTTACTGCGAAGTCAATATCTGCGAAATGTATCAATCCCAACCACCGTTCTACGAGGTGATTC
>DAOMFV010000032.1:0-47890 GCA_035430005.1 Gemmatales bacterium | reverse complement strand
TGAAGAGCGGATGTTCATAAACCATCCTCTTGACGACTGATGAATCATTGATGTTATCGTCCTGATTCAGAGATACGCAGAACGTCTTCTCCGACTGAAGGCTCTGTAAAATGTTCATGTTGTAGCTGACCTTCGACGAAGTCGATGGCGTTTTTTCAATCCGCGAATTCCAGGCAGCCCAGGCTCGGCGATTTGTGGGCAAGATGCTTGTATCCGTGTGAAGGGTCACGTCATTGCTTGAATAGGGAAATGCTCCAAGTACTTCCCGTTCGGAGGGTCTAACACCATCGCCAAGTAGCCGCAATGCCTGATCGCTGTGGCAGGCGAAGATTACTTCATCAAAGCTCTCCTGTCTGCCCTGGGCGTGAATGACCACACGCTCGGTCTCACGGATCACATGGTCGACGGGAGAGTTCACCCGGATACTCGTTCTGAATTGAGCCGATAACTTTTCCACATAGCGATGAGAGCCACCTTCAATAACATGCCAGATCGGTTGATCAAGTAACTGGTGCATGCCATGATGTCGATAGAACTCCATGATAAATCGCATCGGGAATGATTCAATTTTTGAGCGGGGGCACGACCAGAGCGCGGTGCTGATGGGATAAAGGAAATACTTGACGAAGCTCTCAGGATAACGGTGTTGAAGCAAAAACTGCTCAACAGTCAGGTCATCCGTGATGCCTTCCACGCCTTCTGCGACTTGCTTGTTGAATCGCAGGATACCCCGAAGCAGCGAACAAAACGATGTTCGGAGCAGATTGCGACGCTGAGCAAAAAGATGGTTAATGGAAGCGGTGCTATATTCCAGGCCGGTTTGCTCGCAGTGAGCACTAAAGCTCATTGAGGTATGCCGGTATGTCACGCCTAGTTCATGCAGTAACCTGGTGAAGTGCGGGTAGTTCTCTCGGTTGAAAACAATAAATCCGGTGTCTACCCAAGGCCCGCCAGGAACCTCTACCGTATGAGTATGCCCACCAATGCGATCGTTTGACTCATAAAGGACAAGCTCATGTTGTCTATGTAACAGGTACGCACAGACCAACCCGGCAATGCCTGAACCGATGATAGCGAGGCGCAAACTACTCTCCCACAAAAACAATTACCCAAATGTTCGACGCAACATCGAAAATAGATTCCATTGAGTTACATTCGAATCTTGTTTATGACAGCCTAAGGAGTATTAGGCTGTGGCGAAAACCGTAGTTATCTCCGACACTCTGACAGATGTCACGAGTTTAATTTGAAGCGAACCAGATCACGTTGCAGGTCACGACCAATATGAACGACAGGGACGAGGGTAAATGCCTGCATCTACTTTCGCCATTTCCCGGAAACAATACTTGTGTCCCTAAGATAGTCTGTGATTTCAAGGCAAGAGAGCTGTAGTGGAAGGCCTACTATGTGTAACTACCGATTAACGACGCTATTTTTCTTCCTGCACTTCGTGTCAAACCCTTTGTTTGCGGCTGATAAACCCCTCAAGGTGTTCATCCTGGCTGGGCAATCGAACATGCAGGGGCATGCCCGCATCTCAACTTTCGATTCTTTGGCCGATGAACCCAAGACGGCCGTACTACTGAAGGAGATGCGCGGGACAGACGGGAAGCCACGGGTCTGCGACAAGGTCTGGATTTCGTCTATCGGATGCCTCGGCGATGCCTACACGGATTTGCAAGAAAAGAAGGGCAAGCTGACAGCAGGTTTCGGTGCCCCGACCGATAAGATCGGCCCGGAATTCACATTCGGCATTTACATGGAGAAGATGCTGGACGAGCCTGTCCTCATCATCAAAACCTCCTGGGGTGGCCGAAGCCTTCATACCGACTTCCGCCCGCCGAGTGCCGGGCCCTATGTGTGGAGTGACTACGCAGTATCTCAACACAAACGGCGTGGCGACGACCTGGAAAAGATTAACGCAGACAAGATCAAAGCCACGGGGCTGTTCTATCGTCACATGATCGACCACATACAGAAGGTATTGGGAGACATCAAGCGAGTGGTACCAGACTACGACTCGAAGCAGGGCTATGAACTCGCTGGATTCGTTTGGTTTCAGGGGTTCAACGATATGGTAGACGACTGGACCTATCACGACCGGATGAAGCCTGGCGGATACGATCAGTACGCTGACTTGCTGGGTCACCTAATCCGCGACGTCAGGAAAGACTTGTCAGCCCCGAAACTTCCATTCGTGATAGGCGTGATGGGGATTGATGGTATGCAGAAGGGGAATAAGCCTCCCCAACTGCACTTTCGCCAGGCCCAGGCCATACCGGCGTCTCTGCCCGAGTTCAAAGGCAACGTGGTGGCAGTGCAGACAGCCCCGTTTTGGGACGACGATCTAGATGCGCTGCAACAACGTATGGACAAGTTGAACGATAAGTTGAATCGCGAGTTCAAGAATGATCCGAACCTGAAGGCCGCAGCTAAAGAAGAGGTACGCACTAAAGCGATTGCGGAAAGTTTCTCAGCGGAGGAATTGAAGCGACTCAAATCAGGCGTTTCCAATGGTGGTTACCATTATCTTGGTGCAGCCAAGATCATGGCACCGATCGGCAAAGCCTTTGCCGAGGCAATGGTCGAGATCATGCAGAAGCAGCGTGTCACAAAACCGACTGAGGCGGAGATGGCAGGCTACCTCCTGGTTCCGCATGACAAGGTGCCTCAAGCCTACAATGCAGGGTTTTCCCTCTATGTGGCTGCGTGGCCCCTCTTGAAACATTATCCTGGGCAGCAGTTTCAAAGTGGTCTGTTCGGAACCTGGATGTTTGCCCAGTTCGATGGCGAAACGCCAAAGAAACACTACTCCGATATTGAGGGTGGCCTCGGTTGGTGGCGCGATACCCGGTTCGCAACAGAGACACCCAAGTTCATCATGGTGGCGTAGCCCTGAATTTCAGTGAATGGGCGAACGGCCCCGGCGCCGGCAAAGGTCGAGATTGGAACAAGCCCGCAGGACACTATGCGGTAGCACAGATAAGCCCCTGGGTACTTTGGCCCCCGGATGGGCTCAACCTCAAGCAAGGAACGTGTGGGGAACTCTTCGGGTATGGCTATTTGCCGTTGCCATTGACTGCAGCCAAGAAGACCACGGCTGGTAAAGATGTGCCGACCGGAAACCACTGCTGGACGTTGTTCCTCAATACCAGCAACTTCAAAGGACCAGTAGCCTTCTTCACACCTTACTTCTGGTCTCGACCGTCCGTCGAAAACCCAAACCTGAGTAGCTTGTTCCTTGATACCCGGCCATCCGAGCCGAACAAAGCGCTACAAATGGAGACCCAGCACATTCCTGCCTACCTGGCCAAGGACACCAATGGAGACTCGTACGCCCGCATTGCCCCGATGCGCTTTCCCGCAAATGTGAACGGCAACGCGCCATTAGTACATCGCATCACAGCTTATAGTAAGGCTGCATTATGGGACAGTGTCCTGATGTGGTTTGAAGCTGGCAAGGAAGCTTCTGGTGCCATCGATCCAAGGGCCGCCAGCATACACACCTTTAATAACAAGGGTGGGGCAACCTGGCAGATCTATTCTCCGAACACACCACGCGACAAGAAGGTGCTACTAGCGTGGAGTTCATTTGCGAATCCTTTAGCGTTGAATGAGATTACCTATTGCTACCGGTGGAACAAGGACTTGGTGGCTCAACCCAACCCTAATGCGGACGCACTCGTTACTCTTCCCGAATACTATCGACTGGGAAAGGATAAAAAAGACAAGGATCAATGGGTGGTGGTCAGCCCCAAAGACGTACCAACAGAAACCGGATTATCCCATGTGGAGTTTCCACAAAGGCGCTCGGTCAATCCGAAACCCTATATCACTCCCAGCGAGACGGATAGCTATTGGAAAAAACCAGGACCCGTAGCTGGCCCGTTCGAGTCGAGCTTGGGAGATGGCAGCGTTGTGACTTACTACTGGTATCGCTTTGCCGACCAACCCGCCTTGCTGAACGCTGATCTGACTGATGCTGAACGGGAGACCCTACAGAAAAGAGTGGAAATGCTGCACCGCCACTGGACGAAAGACCGCGAGTATTTGCCGCCTCCCACAGTTGGAAGGCTGGCTGATCTCGATCCGGCAGTACTTGTCGCTCCACCCAAGGGCCTCGAGGTTGGCTACGTGCCCATCGTCACTCGCCAGGCTTTGAAGTAGCAAGTAATTGAATCGTTCACATTTTGGCAATGCAGTTGTAGTCCGGAGTGCTGTCAAAACACGCCAGCATCGCGCTCCTCAGTCGCTGAAAGCTATCACGGTACACGAGGAAGAAGTGGTTTGTTGAACTCCAGAAACATTCTCTGCATTCTGCAGAGAAGTGATGGAAAACCTGGAGTCCTGTGTAAAATATGGACAGTGGAAGGTTCAAATTCTGCTGCAAATAAGCTGTTTTCGCGATGCGGTTAGAAGACTCATAATCCCTTGGTTGCAGGTTCGAATCCTGCTGGGCCCATTGGACTTAGGACGATTCGATGAGAGGCTACCTACTATAAACCTACGATAGGTGTTCAGGCAGCTTGTTCGAGTAGCAGTTTGAGGGTGTGCTATCGGCAGGTGGTTTTCTTCGGCTCGTTGTTGATATCTTGTGAACTCAGCATCGCTTTTCATTACTGTGGAAGTTTTCTGAATCCGTCGGTTCCGACCAAGCCTTATTGCTGATTCAGAATTGGGTATTTGCACCACTGATATCGTTGCCCTGGCTTTTACGTTTTTTTGATGCTCCAGGCGTTTCTTTTGATCTCCATTTGAGATGGGTAGCTGTAAGAATTCCTCTGTACCGCTTTGGCGTTACTTCGCTGGAAGGTCCCAGGAATGTCTGATCTAGCATCATTGCTCGTGATCGTCTGCTTTTTCTTGCTGACGCTGGGCCTCATCAAGCTGGTGGATTCCCTAGGAGGAGCGGCCTCATGCAAGTGATGCATGCTGTGGGATTGGCCATTGCCATCCTTCTTTGTCTCTATCTGTTCGTGGCGCTACTGAAGCCGGAGTGGTTTTCATGACACTTTCGGGTTTGATACAACTTGCTATTTATCTGGCGGCCCTGGTGTTGCTGGTAAAGCCAGTGGGCGACTACATGGCTCGTGTCTACGAGGGACGATCCTGTGGGCTCGATTTGGTGTTAGGCTGGTTAGAGAGACTGTGTTACCGCCTAGCAGGTATCCGTCCCGATCAGGAGATGAACTGGAAGCAATACACCCTCGGACTGTTTCTCTTCAATATGCTGGGCCTGATTGTTGTTTATCTGCTTCAGCGCATGCAACATCTGTTGCCCTTGAACCCCCAAGCGTTCCCCGCCGTCAGTCCTGATTCGTCTTTCAACACCGCCATCAGCTTCGTCAGCAATACTAACTGGCAAGGTTATGGCGGCGAAAGCACAATCAGCTATCTGACGCAAATGCTGGCACTTACGGTGCAGAATTTTGTCTCTGCTGCCACCGGCATGGCAGTGCTGGTTGCCCTTATCCGTGGCTTTGTCCGCAAATCTACTGAGATGATTGGCAATTTTTGGGTCGATCTGACTCGTTCCGTCCTCTACATTCTCCTTCCGCTTTCGTGCATCCTGGCCGTGACGCTTGTCTCCCAGGGAGTCATTCAGAACTTTTCTGAATACAAGACAGCCAGACTGTTAGTGCCTACGGTAGATAGCGATAAGAAACCGATCACGGAACAAACCTTGCCGATGGGGCCTGCGGCATCGCAGGTGGCTATCAAGCAACTGGGGACCAATGGGGGCGGTTTTTTCAATGTGAACAGTGCCCATCCCTATGAGAATCCCACGCCAGTGAGCAATTTTCTACAAATGCTCGCCATCTTGCTTATTCCTGCCGCCTTGTGCTATACGTTCGGTGTTATGGTGGGTGACCGGCGACAAGGCTGGACAGTTTTGATAGCCATGCTGGTTATCTTCGTGCCACTGGTTCTGCTCTGTACCTGGTGCGAGCAATTGGGCAATCCTGCCCTGACGCCACTGGGCATTGAACAGAAGCCCAGTGAACTTTCTTCCGGCGGCAACATGGAAGGTAAAGAAGTCCGCTACGGCATTGCTAACTCAACGCTCTGGGCGGCTGCGACGACTGCTGCCTCCAATGGGAGTGTCAATGCCATGCACGATTCGTTCACTCCACTGGGCGGCTTGATCCCCCTTTGGCTCATGCAACTTGGCGAAGTCATCTTCGGGGGTGTGGGCAGTGGACTCTATGGGATGCTCGTTTTTGCGATCATTGCTGTTTTTATAGCAGGGCTGATGGTCGGTCGAACACCGGAATACCTGGGCAAGAAGATCGAAGCCTACGAGATCAAAATGGCCGTACTAGTGATTCTCATTCCGCCAATGATTGTGCTGTTGGGCACCGCGATTGCTGTCCTGGGACCCGGTTTGATCATGGTGGAAAACCATACCTCTAAGGCTCTCTTAGGAAATACGGGGCCGCACGGCTTTACAGAAGTGCTCTACGCTTTCTCGTCGGCAGGGAACAATAATGGCAGCGCATTCAACGGTTTGAATGCAAATGTCCCCTTTTACAATATCGCACTCGGCATCGCCATGTTCATAGCACGTTACTGGCTGATGGTGCCGGTATTGGCTATTGCCGGATCACTAGCCCGTAAGAAGGTTATCCCAACAACCTCCGGAACTTTGCCAACTCACACGACACTCTTCGTGGTGCTCCTGGTGGGTACGGTTCTCGTCGTGGGTGCCTTAACGTTCATTCCTGCATTGGCACTGGGCCCGATCGTGGAACAGCTTCGCATGGCCCACCCATAATCTCCGGTGAAAGATCCAACGTGTCTACGACCACACAAGCTCGTCCGCTGCTCGACCCGACGATTGTTCGCCGGGCAGTCGTCGATTCACTCCGCAAGCTGAACCCGCGCCACCAGATTCGCAATCCGGTGATGTTCACGGTGTTCATCGGCAGCATTTTGACGACTATCCTATGGCTTCAGGCCTGTTTCAGCGTGGGGGAAGCACCGGCGGGGTTCATCTTCGGCATTGCAGCGTGGTTGTGGTTCACCGTGCTGTTTGCCAACTTTGCCGAAGCGATGGCAGAAGGACGGGGGAAGGCCCAGGCGGACACGCTGCGCAAAGCCCGTCAGGAAGTAAATGCCCGCAAACTGAGCGAGCCCAAACGCACAGCTCGCAGTGAAAGTGTGCCTGCGGGCAAACTGCGCAAAGGTGATGTCGTCCTCGTGGAGGCAGGGGAGTTCATTCCTGCGGACGGCGAAGCGATTGAAGGCATTGCCACCGTCGATGAAAGCGCCATTACCGGCGAAAGCGCTCCAGTGATCCGTGAAAGCGGTGGAGATCGAAGCAGTGTTACGGGTGGAACCAGAGTGCTCTCCGATTGGCTGATCATCCGAATTTCCGTCAATCCCGGCGAGACCTTCCTTGACCGCATGATCGCCATGGTGGAAGGAGCCAAGCGGCAGAAGACGCCCAATGAAATCGCTCTTAATATCCTGCTGGCTGCCTTGACGATTGTCTTTCTGCTGGCGTGCGTTACGCTGATCCCCTACTCGATGTATGCCGTACAGTCATCCGGTCAGGGGAGCATTGTCTCCGTCACAGTGATCGTCGCTTTGCTGGTATGCTTGATTCCAACAACGATTGGCGGTCTGCTCTCAGCCATCGGCATTGCCGGCATGGATCGCATGATTCAGGCGAATGTCATCGCCATGTCAGGCCGGGCGGTGGAAGCAGCGGGCGATGTCGATGTGCTGCTGCTAGATAAGACCGGCACGATTACGCTGGGCAATCGACAAGCGGTGGCGTTCCTGCCTGCTGCTGGAGTCACCATTGAAATGCTGGCCGATGCGGCGCAATTAGCATCACTGGCCGACGAAACTCCCGAAGGGCGCAGCATCGTTGTGCTTGCCAAGGACAAGTATGGCCTGCGGGCGCGATCCATCCATGATCTGAATGCCAAATTTGTGGAGTTCACCGCACAAACCCGCATGAGCGGCGTTGACCTGGAAGGCCGAAGCATTCGCAAAGGGGCTGCGGAGTCAATCACTAGGTACATAGAAAGCCAGGGAGCAGCGGTGCCCGATGGCATTCGCCGTGACGTGGAGCGAGTGGCTAAGAAGGGTGGCACGCCCCTGGTCGTCGCAGAGAATCAAAAAGTGTTAGGTGTCATCGAACTCAAAGACATCGTCAAAGGAGGCATCCGGGAACGCTTTGCTGAGCTTCGGCGGATGGGCATCAAGACGGTGATGATCACCGGGGATAATCAACTGACCGCAGCAGCCATCGCGGCCGAGGCCGGCGTTGATGACTTCCTGGCTGAGGCGACTCCCGAAGCCAAGCTTAAGCTGATCCGCGAATACCAGGCAGGCGGCAGACTCGTCGCGATGACCGGTGATGGCACCAATGATTCGCCTGCCCTGGCCCAGGCCGACGTGGCGGTGGCCATGAACACCGGTACCCAAGCCGCCAAGGAAGCAGGCAACATGGTCGATCTGGATTCCAATCCGACCAAGCTGCTGGAGATCGTGGCCATCGGCAAACAACTGCTGATGACCCGCGGCTCGCTCACCACGTTCAGTATCGCTAATGACGTTGCGAAGTATTTTGCGATCATCCCCGCCGCATTTGCGGCAACCTATCCGGAATTGGATACGCTCAACGTCATGAAGCTGACCACGCCGGCCAGCGCGATTCTCTCAGCTGTCATCTTTAACGCTCTGATCATCATCATCCTGATCCCGCTGGCTCTTCGAGGCGTTCGCTACCGTGCCGTCGGAGCGGCGACACTGCTGCGCGATAATCTCTTGATCTACGGCGTTGGTGGTTTGATCGTGCCTTTCGTGGGCATCAAACTCATCGATATGTTACTGCAACTATTTGGGCTCGCTTAGACCCAATGAGGAAACTATGCTCACTCAACTCCGTCCCGCACTAATTCTCCTTTTCATCTTCACCCTCATCACTGGAGTGGCTTATCCACTACTGATCACCTGCATTGCCCAGGCCATCTTTCCTCAACAGGCAAACGGCAGCCTGATCTTTGCGAACGATCACCTTGCTGGATCTTCGCTTATCGGCCAGCCAAACGAGAATCCCCGTTACTTCTGGAGCAGGCCGTCAGCAACCTCGCCCTTCCCAGGCAATAGCAGTTCATCGAGTGGCTCCAATCTTGGTCCAACGAATACTGACCTACTGGCCGTATTAAAGGAACGAGTCGAGAAACTCAAGAAGCATCATCCCGACCAAACCGATCCTATTCCCGTTGATCTGGTCACCACTTCAGCAAGCGGACTTGATCCGCATATCAGCCCGGCAGCTGCTGAGTACCAGGTGGGAAGAATCGCCAAAGAGCGCAACCTGCCGGTGGATCGTGTACGCAGCCTGGTGGCGGAGCATACCCTGAACAGAACGCTCGGACTGCTCGGCGAGCCACGGGTGAATGTGCTCAAACTCAATCTGGCGCTGGATGACTTAAAATAGCGGGTAATCTCTTTCACATTGGTTAGATTATCATTCATGAAAGATACTCGGCCCAATCCCGATGAGCTGCTGGCCCGCGTGCAGGCTGAAGAAGCTGTACAGACCCGAGGCAAATTGAAGATATTTTTTGGAGCTGCCCCCGGCGTGGGCAAGACTTACGCCATGCTTGAGGCGGCCCGGAAGGTAGCCAAGGACGGCGTCGATGTGGTTATCGGTTATGTCGAGAGGCACGTTCGACCGGAGACCTATGAACTGACGCTCGGCCTTGATGTGATGCCAATGAAGTCCATTCCCTATCGAGACGCCATTTTGCGAGAATTTGATCTGGAAGGCACCCTTGAACGCCGTCCCGCATTGGTGGTCGTTGACGAGTTGGCCCATACCAACGCTCCTGGCAGCACGCATGCAAAACGATGGCAGGACGTGGAACAACTACTGCAATCTGGAATTGACGTCTACACCACGCTGAACGTACAGCATTTGGAAAGTCTCAATGATATCGTGGCTAAGATAACCAAAGTTCAAGTGCGCGAGACAGTTCCCGATTCGATCTTTGATTCAGCCCATGAAGTGGAACTGGTTGACCTACCGCCAGACGATCTCATCGAACGGCTACAGGAGGGCAAAGTCTATCTGGAAGACCAGGCTGCCCGCGCGGTACAGCACTTCTTCCAGAAGGGAAACCTTTATGCTCTGCGTGAATTGGCGCTTCGCCGAACAGCCGAGCGAGTAAATGCACAACTGGAAAGTTACCGGCGTGAGAAGTCGATCACCGTCAGTTGGCCGACGGGTGAGAAGTTGCTGGTGTGCGTTGGCCCCAGCCCCCTTTCCAGCCGTCTCGTTCGTTCGACGCGGAGGATGGCTGCGGGATTGCGATGTCCCTGGGTAGCGGTCTATGTTGAAACCCCCGCCATGCTGAAACTCCCCGATGCCGGTCGAGAGAGGTTACATCAGAACCTTCGCCTGGCTGAGCAGCTTGGGGCCAGCACAGTGACGCTTAGCGGCAATGAACCTGTTGATGAGATCATCCATTATGCGCAGGAAAACAATGTCACGAAGATCATTGTCGGCAAACCTCAGCAGCCACGCTGGCGTGAGTTCTTTCGTGGCTCATTCGTGTATGAGCTCACGCGCAAGTGCGGCGATGTTGATGTTTATGTCATCCGTGGCGAGGGAGAGGAAACAACCAGCTCTCTTCCGACTTATCCCAGGTCGCTGACTTCCGCGTGGCCGTATCTGTGGGCAGTACTGGTGGTGGCGATGTGTACCGGCTTGAGTTGGTTGTTAGATCAACGCCTTGCCGCGGTCAACCTGGTCATGGTTTATCTACTGGGCGTGGTGATCATCTCAACATGGTTTGGGCGCGGGCCATCGATTCTGACGTCGGTGCTCGGCGTGGCGGCGTTTGATTTCTTCTTTGTTCCGCCACGGTGGACATTTGCTGTCGAAGATACGCAATACCTGTTCACCTTCGCTGTCATGCTCATCACTGGTCTCGTGATAAGCACGCTTACCACTCGGGTCAAATATCAGATCGATTCGTCACGCAAAAGAGAACAGCGCACCTCGGCTCTCTATGCTTTGAGCAGGGAACTGGCCGTCGTAAAAGCCTTGAATGACGTTGTTCAATCAACAATACAACACATCAGCAGCGTATTTCATGCCAGGGTTGTCGTCTATCTCCCAGGTCCTGATCAACGAATGGTGCCTTTTGGGATAGTCACAGAATCGTCTTCGACTTCTGATCGAGATGAAAGCGTGGCTCAATGGGCCTTCGAGCATCGAGAAATGGCCGGTCTGGGTACAGGCACACTTCCCGGGGCGGATGCGCTCTATGTACCTCTCACGGCCTCTTCAAGAAATGTCGGCGTAATGGAAGTTCGACCAGAAAAGGAACGTTATCCTTTTGATCCTGAGCAGATCCATCTGCTTGAGGCGTTTGCCGGCCAAACGGCAGCGGCGGTGGAACGGATCAATCTGGTACGGAATGCGGAGCATACTAAAGTCGAGGTGGAAACTGAACGCCTTCGCAATTCACTCCTCAGTGCGGTTTCACATGACTTGCGAACGCCTTTAGCAGTGATCGCTGGAGCCTCCAGCACCCTGCTGGAAGGCGAGGCGACCATTCCTCATCAAACCCGCCACGAGCTATTGCAAACCATTGTCGATGAGTCAGATTGCCTCAATCGACTGGTAGGCAACCTGCTCGATACCACTCGCCTGGAAGCGGGTGCGCTCAAACTTAACAGCGAATGGCAATCGCTGGAAGAGCTACTTGGAGTCGTATTGAATCGCCTTCATTTGCTGTTATCGAAACATCCTGTGAAGGTCGACTTACCTGCTGATCTCCCCCTGGTACGAGCGGATGGCATTCTCTTGCAACAGGTATTGTTCAATCTGCTGGAAAATGCCGCCAAGTACTCTCCCGTGGAGAAAGTAATCGAAATCAGAGCCGCTGTTCGTGATAATCAACTTCTTGTTTCTGTCACCGATCATGGCATCGGCCTCGCTGCCGGTGAAGAAAAACGCATCTTCGAGAAGTTCCATCGTTCGGAACAGACCGGCGGCAGGCCTGGCGCCGGTCTCGGGCTCACCGTGTGCCGAGGAATCATCGAACTGCATGGCGGCGAGATCTGGGCAGAAAACGCCTCCGGTGGTGGAGCCAGGTTTTCCTTCACTCTGCCAGTTGCTCCATCACCGGAAATGCGATTGGATGATGAACTCTCCTCTGAAAGGAAAGAGTAAGAGATGCCCATACCCGCAAAAATCCTGGTCATTGAAGACGAGCAACCGATCCGTCGATTCCTGCGTGCGTCACTCGAAGGGCATGGCTTTGCTATTATTGAGGTGGCCAATGCGGTGGATGGGATCCGTGATGCCGCCACGACTCAGGCGGACCTGGTCATCCTCGATCTAGGGTTGCCCGATATTGACGGGCTGGAAGTGATCAAGCGTATCCGGGAATGGTCGAGCAAGCCGATTATCGTGCTTTCGGCACGAGGCGAGGAATCGGACAAAGTGAAGGCGCTTGACACAGGAGCTGATGATTACCTTACCAAACCCTTCGGCGTCAGCGAATTGCTGGCCCGGATTCGTGTAGCACTACGACACGCCTCACGCAGAGACGGGAATACGGAACAGCCCATCTTCCAGGTTCAGCATCTCAAAATTGATCATGCACGCCGACTGGTGTTCGTTAACGAAGTGGAGGTCCACTTATCACCCATTGAGTATCGCTTGCTGATGACACTTGTCAAATACGCAGGCAAGGTCGTCACCCATAAGCAATTACTTAAAGAAGTCTGGGGGCCTCACGACACTCAAGAGACACACTATTTGCGGGTCTACATGGGGCATCTGCGTCACAAGATTGAAAAAGAACCGGCTCGTCCAACGATATTGCTTACTGAGCCTGGTGTAGGTTATCGTCTGGTGGATGAATGAGCGTCTCAAACGACAAGAGTTCGTTGGTTATTGTTACTCTGATTTCACTACGTTTGTGTTCATATATTACGTTTGTCCACTTTCCTTTTATCTTTACTATCGAAGGAGTTCCCCATGCGGTTCTCGCGAAGACTGATGGCGACGAGTCTGTGCCTTTTGCTCGTCTGCAGCGTGCCGGCAATGGCTGAAACAAAAGTCGAACTGACGAATGTGCATTTGTGCTGCGGCGCGTGCGTGAGCGCTGCCAACAAGATTCTCAAGGGTGTTGAAGGGGTCACTGGCGCCTGCGATCAGAATGGCAAGAAGATCACCTTTACCGCTCTGGACGATGCAACAGCACAGAAGGCCCTCGATGCATTGGCCGCTGGCGGCTTCCATGGTGTAACCGCAAGCAAGACGCTGGCGATGAAGGACGACAGCGGGGCCACACCGGGCAAGGTCAGCAAGCTGAAAGTCGCTGCCATTCACAATTGCTGTCCAGCGTGTACCAGGGATATCAAGAAAGCTCTCAAGAAAGTGGATGGCGTGAAAGAGGATACTGCGGCACCACGCAAGAACAGCTTTGAAGTGACCGGTGACTTTGATGCTGCTCAGGTGATCAAGGCTCTGAACGAAGCCGGTTACCACGCCAAAGTGGAGAAGTAGTCTTTCGGTTAATCATGGTCATTCGAACAGCCGGCCTCGCAAGCCATGATCTTGCGAGGCCGGTTTTGTTTCGGGAGTTGTGTCACTCAATAAGAATCCCACCCGGCCTCACCTTAGTAAGGGGAGGAGAAAACAATCGTCTATCGCCAGTTATCTTCGACGTTTTCACTGTGC
Source organism: Gemmatales bacterium (assembly GCA_035430005.1). Lineage (GTDB taxonomy): Bacteria > Planctomycetota > Planctomycetia > Gemmatales > HRBIN36 > JAEUIE01. The sequence goes on along the minus strand of DAOMFV010000032.1, from coordinate 34,170 downwards.
GATTCCATCTGACGAATCACCATGCCGTGATAGATGCCATTTGCCTGCATGAGTTCATCGTGACTGCCCTGCTCGACGATTCTGCCGTTCTCCATCAGCAGAATCAGGTCTGCCTGGCGGATCGTTGAGAGGCGGTGGGCGATGATAAAAGTCGTTCGTTCCGCCAGCAGGGTCGCCATCGATTGCTGTATGAGCTGCTCGCTTTCGGTGTCGAGGTTGCTCGTAGCTTCGTCGAGAATCAGAATCTGTGGCGAGGCGAGGATAGCTCTGGCAATGGCCAATCGTTGTTGCTGTCCGCCCGAGAGTTTGACGCCCCGCTCGCCGACGAAGGTCTGGTACTGGCTGGGCAACTTGACGATGAACTCGTGTGCATTGGCCCGCCGTGCCGCATCTTCTACCTCCGCAGTCGAGGCATCGTGCCGACCATAGGCAATGTTATCCCGTGCCGAGCCATCGAAGAGGAAGACATCCTGCTGAACGATGGCCAACAGGTTCCGGTAGGTGCGCAGTCTGAAATCACGGATGTCGGTGCCGTTGACCAGAATACGGCCCTGTGAGGGATCGTGAAACCGGGCGACGAGATCGGTGATCGTGGTTTTGCCCGCGCCGCTGCGGCCCACCAGGGCGACGACGGAGCCTCCCGGCACTACGACGTTGAAATCATGAACCACGGGCATGCCCGGGCGATATTCAAAGCCGACGTTCTCGAAGCGGATCTCTTTGACAATTGTCGGCGCGTCGACAGCATCGGGCTTGTCCGGCTTGTCGCCGTCCATGGCCAGCACTTCAAAGACACGCTCCATGGCAGCGAGTGACCGCTGCATTTCGGAGAAGGAGTTGACGATGTTCCAGACCGGGTTCAGCAGCAGGAAGGTGTACCACTGGAACGCCATGATATCGCCGATGGAAGCCTGTCCCATGATGTTGAGGTAGCCGCCGTACCAGACGATCACCACATTGACCGCACCAAGGAGCAGGCCCCACGAAGTCCAGAGGATCAGTTCCCGGCGATGGGCGAAGAGTTCCTTACGCAGCACGGTGTGACGCCCCTGCATGAAGTCAAGCGACTCACGTTTTTCTCGTCGGAACGCTCTGACGATGCGGATGCCAGAGAAGGTCTCGCCGACTCTGCCATCAATCTCTTCGACATCCTTACGGACTGCTCGATAGATGGGCCTGATTCGCCGGGCAAAGGTAAAGCTCATCAGCATGACGCAGGGAATGATCGCCAGCGCCGTCAGGGCGAGCCGCCAGTTCAACATCATCAGCACCAGGATGGCGATGAGCAGCCGGATAACCGAAAGCGCTGGCGAGACAATCGCCATCTGCAACAGCCCCGTGGTGGTATCAACATCACCGGTGATACGCGAGAGGATGCCTCCGGTCTTCATGTCCCACAGCTTGGACAGCGGCAAATGCAGGAGCCGGTCGTAGAGCGCTCGGCGGAGCGAAAGCATGACACGGACATTGAGCAGCTTTTGCCGATAGTCTTTGAACACGCTCAGCAGCTTGGAGAGGATGATCACGGTAAGAAACACCGCGCCGATGAGCTGCAACCGTGCCAATCGGGAAGCGGTATTTAGTTCTTCATTCAAGAGGACCTTGTCGATGATGAACTTCATGAAAAGTGGTTCGAGCATTTCCATGCCGGCGACGAACAGGGCAAATACAAAGACGATGGCGACGGCATAGCGATGCGGCCAGAGCCAGCGGAAGTATTCACGCAGGTACTCCCGTCTTTTGCCTTTGCGTTCCTTCTTCGCATCTTCCTTGGATAACCCCGTTTCGACCGGGGCCTTTTCCTCCGGTTTTTTGGTCTTGTCGGCTTCGGTAGCTTCATCGAGCCGTTTGGACTGGTAGTCCTTGACGAATTGCCGATAGCGCTGCCGGGAGGAACGGGGATGGCTGACGGCAGTTAAGTCGTGGCGAGGCTCTTCGAGGTTCATGCGCAGTCTCTTCGATGATGTGTATCTTCATCAGTGTAATTGAGACCAACTGGCGGGCTATGGATGAAGAAAAGTATGATAAAAATAACCTGGCGATTGCACAAACTCCTTCGCTGCGTTCAGGCTCTTGATCATCAATCTAGAATCGCATGGTGACGTCGATACCGCCCATGAGCATGTCCTTCCTAGTGCCGAGGTCAAAAGCACCCTGATTCCAGTTGCGGTAATAGCCGATTTCGGGACGCACCTGGAGGACGGAATTGAAGTTGTAAGTGATGCCGACAGCGTTGCTGGTGTAGTTGCCGGCGAAGCCTGATCGCATACCGTCTTCGTCTTTCCACCATTCGTTTCGAATGGTGATGAAGCTCTTGTCGCTGGTCTTGAGCATGGTATAGTTCACGGTGCCATAAGCCAGGGCAGTGCCGGGTATGGTGGCTCCGATCCCACCACCGCCGCCGAAGGATTGCACCGGCCCAATGCTGGGAGTGCCGCCAACGACCGCATTGTTCTGCCACATAAAGTAGGCTTCCTGCTTGGTGATGAGACAGTCATTGAACTTGTGCTGCCAGGTAACGACCGGATAGTTGAAGTTGTCGTGCCCGGCCGGTTGGCCATCGAGTTGGAAGTAGCGGAACTGGGCATCGTTGATCTGATTCAGCACCGCATAGATCGAATCGTTATTATCCGCGGAGACCCAGCGGATGCCGACCATGCCGCTGACCGTAGCGCCCTGGTACCAGGGTGCCATGTCGTTGCCGCAATTGACGCCCACCTGCACGGAGAGTTGTTTGTTGAGCATCAACGTCGCCAGTAGACCGGTCTGGGTATAGGTGTCAAATGTAAACAGGATAGAGTGAGTAGCCATGTAGTTGTCAGGAGCGAATTGGGTTTCGATATCCGGGCAGGCGATCCAGCGGCCTGCTCGAAGGATCAAGCCTTCCGCCACCTTGGGTATGTAGACTTCAGCGTACTGTTCGGTGAAATCGATACCGTAGAGTTGATTATTGATGAGCAGTTGGTGATCGCCCGGCCACCATCCGCCCGCCACCATGTAGCGATAATCTGTGCCATAGAGCACGGTGGAACGAAAGCCCCAATCAACATGGTCGGTCTGGACAGAATCGACCTGACGTTCGACACGTGCGACGAGCTGATCCAATTGCACGCTGTTGGGAACGAGCCAGTACGAAGAGGGCGAGTTGGAGTTCTTGGAAGTGCTGAGGTTCGCTGAGGCATTGGCCCAACCGTAGGCATTGATACGGTTCTCTTTCATGAAGTCGCCCAGGGAGGTACCATTGAGCGCCTTCATCAGAGGATACTGACTGGAATCAGGCGGGACGCCAACGAGGGGTGAGCCCTGCCATTCGCCACTTGGAAAGGGGGGCGATGCCATCGGTGCAGGGAGTGCACGACGTTCTGGTTCGGTCTTAGCGGCATCGCCGTTGCTGTCGGTCTTAGTGGGGAAGAACTCGTCGTGGTAGGCCTTCCAGAGCCGCTTGGTGAAGCAGCCTTCCTGGCAGGTGGCACAGGCAGCCGGTTCGGTGGTTGCCTGCGACCAAGCCAGTGTGGGAACGATGAATAGTAACGAAAGTGATGCGAAACGCATGTGATACATCCATGTAAACACATCAAGGATCAATAGCTCTATCGAAACAACACACCTTTTGCATGATCGATGGTGGTGTTTAGCATGACCGATCAATGGAATTTTTATGCGATGCAATCGATATAGATCCTTACTTCCGAATAAATTACCATCGAAATCCACCTTTTCATTGAAGCGAATCCAACCTGCAGGCAAATCGTTGACATGCTTTTTACGCTGGTCACTTCTGTTTTGACGCACATTTGAAGTGCTCTCCCCTAAGAATTCATCGTACTGGCCGGTTACAGGGCACAGCTTCGATGAAAACGATAGGGACCATCCTGACAGGATTATTGACGGGAATCTGCATGGCGGCTTCCTCATCATCGTTGGCGATTTGATCAGCGGAACGATGATCGGGATTATTATCACGATGCTGCTATGCGTGGTGATAGGCACCACGATCAACGGCTTTTCAGGCCTGTGTGCCGGGCTGGTGACTGGTGGAATGGCTGTGCTCTACGGCCATATAGTCAGCCATTCTTCGCTGGGTATTGGCTGTACTCTGGTGTTATGTACCTTCATCGGTAGCGTGATCGGCTGGATCGTGTCCCAACATGAAAAGGACAAGTCCAACTTGGTGGATGCTAACGGCCCTAATTCGACCCTTTATGAAGCATTTGTTTTCCATCAAGACAGTCAATCCCGGTAGATTAGAAGTAGAAAATCGCTCATTCCTTTCGGATCCATCACAATCAAGGGCTTTAGAGATGACGTCTTCCACGCAAATAACTTTTAACCGACGTGGCCCAGTGGGGCATCTGGTGCTGAATCGGCCTGAGATGAAGAACGCTCAGACCTTTGAGATGTGGAAAGCTCTTCGCCAGTTGGGGCAGGAGTTGTTGGCGGAGCCAGGCGACCTGGCCGTCGTTGTGGTCTCGGGAGCGGGTGGCTGCTTCTCGAGCGGCATCGATACCTCGGTCTTTTCGTCGGGGGCGCTTTTGACCGGGGCAGTCGATGGTAAGGAAGTTCAGGAGGCATTCTCCTGGCTGCGGACGGGGCCGTTCCTTACTCTTGCGGTGATTGAGAAGTATGCCCTCGGGGCCGGACTGGAACTCGCGTTATGGTGCGATATGCGATTGGCCATTGAGGGTACGATCTTCTCACTGCCCGAAATCGAGTTTGGCATTATCCCTGATCTCGGAGGCTGTTCCCTGCTACCTGAGATTTGTGGATATGGCAGGGCGATTGACATCATTACCACTGCCCGGCGGTTTGATGTGGTAGAAGCTCATCGCATGGGATTGGTCAATGAAATAGTGGCTACTGACAAGATTCATCAACGAGCTGAAGAACTGGCGACAGTGTTGTGCAAACGAACCCTCGCCTCGCTGCGAGGATCGAAGCGGGCTACCGTGGCGGCTCTTCCCGATCCAACACATTCGCTGGCGGTGTCGCAGGAGGCACTGCAGGAATGTGTGCGGGTAATTGCTGAGGCAATGAAACAGAATATCGGCCCGAAGCGGTAGCGAGAATAACCCTGGGATTGTCCCTCGCTGCGCTCAGGCTCTTTGGGCACATCGATTTATTTGCCATCTTGCAAACACGCTCTATAATTCCCCATCCCCCCCACCCAGTTACAGACAGCGGCCTCAGCCGTTGAACTGGCGATGCTTCGTGCATAATCACATCACCACGGGGGTACGGATGTTCCTTGTTACTCGATCTCTCTCCAAGAAAACTCTCCCTATGAATCCTGCTCGCAAGGCAAAGCGCACGGTTGCGCTCATCCTGGAAGCTCTCGAAGATCGTACCGTACCCGCCCTGGTTGGCAATCAACTCTTCCCCGCTGACAATCCGTGGAATCAGAAGATTACGAATGCTCCTCTGGCCAGCAACTCAGCGGCGATCATTGGCAACATCACCAGTCACTATGGCAACGGTCGCCTGCACCCCGACTTCGGCCAAGACTACCACGACGGCTCTGATCTCTATGGCATTCCTTACAACATCGTTCATGGCAACAGCATCGCCAAGACGTCGGTCGTCATTGATGCTTATCCCGATGAGAGCGATATCTTCGCTGCCCCGCTGCCAGCCACCGTTGTGATCGAAGGGGATTTCCAGAATGGCCCCAAAGTTGGTGTCGATAATCGGGGCGATTCGCATCTGCTGCTCTATGATGTTGACAACAATGTCGCCTACGAATTCTACCGGATGTCTCGCCCATCGGAGAACAGCGATGGGAAATGGCACGCTGACCAGGAAACCGTCTGGGACATGAAGGCGAACACCTTCCGAACGCTGGGGTGGACCTCGGCAGACGCGGCTGGGCTGTCGCTGCTGGCCGGCCTGGTGCGGCCCGATGAAGGGCTGCCTGTGAGCCAGGGCGGACAAGGGGTGATCAACCATGCCATCCGTTTCACGCTGCAGAATAGCATCATCTTGAATCAGTTCACGTACCCGGCTTCGCATGTGGCCAACTCGGGCAGCAACACTGCTGTCCAGCCGCCGATGGGAGCCCGGTTCCGGTTGAATGCCAACGTCGATATTTCGCAGCTCAACCCGGAATCCCGCATTATTGCCCAGGCGATGAAAGACTATGGGATGATCGTCGCGGACAATGGCAGCAACTTCTTCTTCTCCGGTGCCAGTTACTCGGTGGATGCCAGCAATCAACAGACTCTGACGTGGAATGATAATGACATTCAGGATTCGGTACACGGTCTCAAGAGCCTGCACTTCACTGATTTTGAAGTAGTCGATCTGACGCCACAAGTGACTGACCTGAGCCTCCATACCGGCTCGGCGGGGAGCACGGTGACCGTCACTGGAAGTAATTTCACCGGGGCGGCAGGGCATCTTCTTGTGCTCTTCGGCACTACTCCCGCCACCAACGTGACTGTGGTCAACGATACCACGGTCACCTGTGTCGCACCAGCGGGGCTATCGGGCACTGTCGATGTGCGTGTTCAATCGGGCGTGACGACTGCCAATAATCCACAGAACTACAAAGGAACGATTTTTGGCTATGGCATCTCTGCTGTCACCACGAATGATCGCTTCACCTTTGGCGGCTCGACGAATCAACCTCCTACCGTAGCCAGCCCGGCTACCGCCTCGTCTAATCCGGTGACGGGATTCAGCGTCAATTTGAGCGTTCTCGGGGCTGACGATGCAGGTGAAGCCAATCTGAAGTACACCTGGACCAGCACGGGTCCGGCGGCAGTTACTTATTCTTCCAATGGCAGCAACGCATCTAAGAATACCACGGCCAACTTCACACAGGCTGGTGTTTACAACTTTACGGTGACCATCGCCGATGCTCCCGGCCTCAGCGTCACCAGTTCGGTGAGTGTGACGGTTAATGCCCCGAATCAGGCACCTACCGTGGCTACTGCTGCCCACCCTGCTTCCAATCCCGTGACGGGTAACAGTGTCGGTCTTTTGGCTCTCGGCGCTGATGATGGCGGCGAACCCAACTTGAAGTACACATGGGCAGGCACAGGGCCAGGCACGGTGACTTATTCTTCCAACGGCTCCAATTCCTCCAAGAACACCACTGCCACTTTCTCCCAGCCTGGGGTTTACTCGTTCGTCGTGACCATTGCTGATGCACAGGGGTTGAGCGTCTCGAGTTCGACTAGTGTGACGGTGAATGCTGCTAATCAGGCGCCTACCGTAGCTACCGCTGCCCACCCCGCTTCCAATCCCGTGACGGGGTCCAGTGTCGGTCTCTTGGTTCTCGGCGCTGATGATGGCGGCGAACCCAACTTAAAGTACACCTGGGCCGGCACCGGGCCAGGGACGGTGACCTATTCTTCCAACGGCTCCAATTCCTCGAAGAACACCACTGCCACTTTCTCGCAGCCGGGTGTTTACTCGTTCGTTGTGACCATTGCTGATGCCCAAGGTTTGACAGTGACCAGTTCGACGAGCGTCACGGTCAATGCAGCCAACCAGGCACCTACCGTGGCTACTCCTGCTCGCCCTGCTTCCAATCCGGTGACGGGGAACAGCGTTGACCTCCTTGTACTCGGCGCTGACGATGGCGGCGAAGCCAACTTGAAGTACACCTGGGTCTGCACTGGTCCTGGCACGGTGACCTATTCTTCCAACGGCTCCAATTCCTCGAAGAACACCACTGCCACTTTCTCGCAGCCGGGTGTTTACTCGTTCGTTGTGACCATTGCTGATGCCCAAGGTTTGACAGTGACCAGTTCGACGAGCGTCACGGTCAATGCAGCCAACCAGGCACCTACTGTGGCAACTGCTGCTCACCCTGCTTCTAATCCCGTGACGGGGACTAGTGTCAGCCTCAGTGTGCTTGGTGCAGATGATAATGGTGAAGCCAATCTGAACTATTCCTGGACCAGCAATGGCCCGGCGGCAGTTACGTACACCTCCAATGGTAACAACGCCTCCAAGAACACAACCGCAAACTTCACCCAACCCGGCGTCTACGCCTTCCTCGCGACCATTACCGATGCACAAGGGCTGAGCGTGACCAGTTCTGTGAGCGTCACAGTCAACACGAACACCAATCAACCGCCGACCGTAGCGACTCCCGCGAAAGCATCAGCCAGTACCGTGACGGGACGCAGCGTTCTCCTCAGCGTACTAGGAGCCGATGATGGCGGGGCTGCCAACCTGAAATACACCTGGACCAGCACCGGTCCGGCACCGGTTCAGTTCTCCAATAACGGCACCAACTCGGCACTGAATACGACCGCCACGTTTTCTTCGGCAGGCGTCTATTCTTTCATGGTCACCATCACCGATGTCGGTGGTTTGAGCGTGACTAGTTCGGTGAACGTGACAGTGAAGCAGACACTGACCGCTGTCGTGGTAAAGCCCGCCACTGCGACGGTGAAAGTACGCAATACGCTACAGTTCACAGCCACGGCGCTCGACCAGTTCAGCACTGCCTTAACGACACAACCTACCATCAGATGGATGCTCGGTGGTTATGGGACGCTCACCTCTCATGGCCTCTACACTGCTCCTCGCACCAGGGGCGGCCCGTATAGCATCATCGCCATTGCAGTAGGCACCGTCCGAGGAGTGGCCAAGGTAACGGTTGTTAGCTAAAGGATTCTCAATTCGGTATTATGCCCTATGGGAAGGCGAGACTCTTGCCGAGCTTCAAGTGATCGAAAACCCAACTCGGCAAGAGCCTCGCCCTCCCGATACCCTCACTAGTTCACCGGATTGTACTTGCGGAAAGCCATCGGCAGAGCTTCGACCAGATCGGTGGGAAGCATCGACTGTTCGGTGAGTGTTGCGGCGGCAAGGTCGCCGGCGGAACCATGCAGATAGACGGCAGCCTGGGCCGCTTCCAGGGGTGCCATGCCCTGAGCAGCGAGTGAAGCGATAAGTCCAGTGAGAACGTCGCCGCTCCCCCCCTTGGCCATGCCGGCGTTGCCGGTCGTGTTCACGTACACCCGCTGGCCATCAGTCACGAGGGTACCATGCCCTTTGAGAACCAGCAGCACCTTATGTTCCATAACGTAGCGCAGGGCCTGCTGCTTGCGATCAGCTTGAACGAGTTGCGTCGTCAATCCGGTCATTTGCGCGAACTCACCAGGGTGAGGTGTGCAGGTGAGCGGTATCCTTCGGTCGAGAACCTGGCCTTGCTGTTGCAACTGCGTAAGAGCGTGCAAACCGTCGGCATCGATGATGATCGGCCCTTCGTACTGGGTGAGGATGTGATGTAGAGCCTGAATTACATCGGGGCCACGGCCTATGCCTGGGCCGAAAGCCACAGCTTGCACGGTAGGAAGTACGGCGTCCAGCGTTTCAAGGCTGGCCGAAGTCAGTTGGCCGGTGGAATCGTGCATTAGACCGACGGTGAGATAACAGGGATTAGCTGCAGCGACCACGGGTTGAATTGTTGTAGAGCAGGCAATCTGCACCAGCCCCGCTCCACCTCGCAGGGCCCCCAGGCCGGCCAGCACAGCCGCTCCGCTCATGCCGACACTGCCTGCCACAATGAGCACCTTGCCGAAGGTACCCTTGTGACTATCTTTGGCCCGGCTCGGAAGGCGAGGCACACTGGTGACGGAACGGAGCATGGGACTCAATACTTAAAAAGGAACTCTAAGTGCTGCTAGAAGTCATTAGGTGGCACAGACATTCCTGTCTGCGACGGCCAGACAGAAATGTCTGGCCCACCACCTATCTACTTCTGGTGGAGAACTTAGTACAGAATACTACGAACGAACCAGGCGATGCAACCATGTTGTTTTAAGATAGATCTCTGCCATCCGACAATACCACTTGCAGGGTACGTCTGTTACTCATAATCGTTCCAAATCGTCTGCTCGGGGGAGGTCATCAATCTTGGCGAGAGCAAAATAGTCGAGGAAACGGGTAGTGGTTGCATACTTGGGCTGATTGTTTTCATCCTGCCCCTGGATTTGAATCATGCCCCGCTTGATGAGTTGCCGAAGCGGTAAGCCGGCATCCTGACCCAGGATCCCTTCGGCTTGTACCTGTGAAAGGGGCTGACGGTAGGCGATGATGGCCAGCGTCTCGATGGCCAGTTGCGAAAAGCGAGCTTCCTTGACACTGCCATAAAGTTCTTCAAGATGGAACCGAAACGGCGCCCGGAGCGTCAGCCGATAACCTGCTGATTGCTTGACAATGGCATACGGCCGCCCCTGACGGCGATAATGCAGGTTCATCGAACGGATGGTATCTTCCAAGTGGCTGATCGCCAGGCCGCGAATCATGCCACAGAGCTGTCCCGAAGAGAGTGGTTCGTGGGCCACGAACAGGAGCGCTTCCAGGATATGATGCAGTGGCGGAGGCGTGGTCGATTCGTAAGGAGCGCTCCGCCGGGTTTCTTGTGTATCAAGGCGCTGCACTGGAGGCTGAACGTGGCGCTCTTCAAGCTCCGGCTCGACATCGAGCTGCCAGGGTCCATCGGGGATCGGAAGGTGTGTGGGTTCTTCGGAGGGGTTCATGGCTGCCCCCGATCCGTGTCTGAGGGTCGCAAGAGACTTTCCCACTCACTGCGTTTGAGCGAATCAAAGCGTTTGGAGTCGGCCAGCTCAGAATCTTTCATTTCTTTCAGTTGTTGCAGAGCATCGTGGAGCGTCTCGTTCATCTCAGCAAACAGGCCCCGCTTCTGATGGCACCAACTGAGCCTGAGATAGGCATGCAACGATTCGACGCGGTTGGTGGAAGTGGTAGCGATGGACGAGAAAATATCGGCAGCACGCTGCCAGCAGACATCGGAGGACGGCACTGCCGGTGGAGCGAAAGGTTTCAGTTTGCCCAGGGCATACCAGCACCGAGCCTGGCCGAACCGGGCGTAGCCTTCGAATTCCGACTTCTTCACCGAGGAGAAGATAACTGTTTCCGGTCTGCGCAACTCTTCAAGCGCTGTTTGGAATTGCTGGCAAGCTTCCCACACCATCGCTGCCTGTCTGTTCAAGAGTGACGTATCGTTCAGAGTCTGCGTGTCGGAAGACTCGGCATGAGATTCGATCAGGAGCAGCTCAGCGAGAATGTATCGCGTCTGGGCCGCTTCGGGATGAGGCATGGCCAACTTGAGGGCTTTCTCGCAGGCATCAATGGCTTGCAGCCCCCTGTTCGACCTGGATTCAACGACGGCATTGTATAGCAACGTGGCCCATCGATGGCAGGCAGTGCGAGCGTCCGGCCCGCTCTCTGGTCGTACCACCAGCGAAGCTGCCAACTCCAGTTGCTTTTCTGCTTCGCCGCGCTGCTGGACATCGAGCATTAATAGTGAAGCCAGGCGTAGTCGAGCTGTCGCTTCGTGATTGCCGGGTATTAGGAGGGCTTCACGCAGCCGATCCGCAGCCAGGAGGTATTGCTTTTGTTCCTGTAGTGATTCAGCCAGGCCGATGAGGACGAGAGCTTTCACTCGAGGTTCGGGCGCGAGGGTGAGCAGTTCACCCAAGGCGCGCTGAGCCTGCTGAAACTTTCTGGCCTTGAGGGCATCCTGCCCGGCGAGCAATAGCAAGGCCGGTTTGTCCGCGTTCGAAGCATGCTGAGCCGCCTTCCAGGCATAATCGGAAGCGAGGGCATACGCCTTAGTCATGGGAATGGAAGGCGTCCCGGCACTGGCAACTGGCTCTGCCAGACCATGCCAGGCCTGGCTCAGCCAGTTGTCAGAGAGAGCTGTGAACTTCCAGGGCTCAGCGGCTTCTCCCAACTTCTGTAGATCTTCCCAGCGGCGCAACTGGATCAGGCGCTCAGCGACATTCTTGAGCTTATCCTGTAGTTCTTCGGGCCTGAGAGACGCGTGGCCGAGCTGGGCGTGCTTGTATGTGGTCAATACCGAGACCAAAGCACTGACAGCATCATGCCAGCGTGCCTGATCGAAGGCCAGATCAGCCAGATGGCACTGAGCCAGCAGCGCTTCGGGTGTCATGAGGTATTCACGAGTCAAGCGATCCCAGAGTCGCTGGGCTTCACCAGGATTCTTCAACTGCCGCTGACAGATGCCGTAGTTCAGGAGTGCCTGGGGAGTCAACTCTCTAGGAACCACCATGGCCCACCAGCGAGCTGCTTCCCCCCATTGATTGCGGCGGAAGGCAGCCATCGCCTGCCACTGTTGGGCGAACGGATATTCTTTAGCGTCCTCAGGGATTCCCGTAACGACACGGGGAATCTCGCTCCATCGCTCCAGGCGGGCAAGTATCTCCGCCTTGAGGATGCGCTGGGCATATTGTTCATCTGCAGGGGTCACGCTCATGAGGGAATCAAGACAGCGCAAGGCTCCCGCATCATCCCTGGGATTCATGAAGGTCCGCAGCCTGGTGAGCAACTGGTAACCTTCGAGACGATCGCTGAAATTAGCCTCCAATGTTTGTTCCAGCGCATCGAGGTTCTTTTTCGAGAGCGGTTCACTTCCGAGCGTGGCTAGTGCCAGACGGTAGTAGAGACGTGCCGGAATGGCCTTGTCCTGGCACTGGATGATGCGCTCGAACACCCCTCTGGCACGGGCATAGGATTCAATATCCACGCCAGCGCTCGCCGGGATCGGAGACTGCTTCATGGCCTGAGCCAGTTCAATGCTGCCTCGAAGGAAATCTAGTTCGACCGACCTAAGATGACTGGAATGTTGGTTGGCGTGAATGGACTGATATACCTGGCCGGCTATGTCAAGTTGATGATGGTCAAGAGCATCAAGAGCAGCTTGATATTGGGTAGTGATCGAGCAGCCAGGCTGAGCATGCGCGGAATGCAGACCAATCACGACGGCGCACGAAGTCAGTCCAAGGCAAAAGAAAGGAATTTGCCAGAGTTCTGCCCATCGAGGCAGGCGTGTAACGCGCTTGAAGCGCGGACGTTCAGCATGTCCCCGAGCCGGCAACATGTTCCCCCCGTTGCCCATATTCGCGCAGTGACTTCCCCATATCGCCCATGCCACAAAGTGTAAGGCGGGTCAAGGGTAGTTTCTTGAGAAGGTTCTTTCCCTTTTCTATGATCGGCTACCGGGAGGCATGTATTGGAGCGAAGAACCAGACGAACAGGAAAATCCGGCAAGTGCCTGCACAGTTTAGCCGATTTAACAGAAGAGGCGGGGTCAACCGATTTCGGTGCGCTCTCGTTGTCTGTAGGGGGAAGGACGATGAAACGTCGAGATTGGCTTACCTTGGCCCTGATCGGCTGCTCGGCACCGCTAGCGGCGCTAAACGCTCAGGACACCAAAGGGATACCTGTTCCACCCTCGACTGGGAAAAGCAGCGAACTGGCCAAGCCTGTCGAACCAGGCACCCGAACTCCTTCTGTTAAAGAAGGCACCGGCACTCAGACCGGCGGAGCTCCTGCTTCTGGCACCGCCGATCCCTCTTCTGGTTCCGTGAACAGCGATGACTACCGCCCCAGCTTTTCTGAGCGGATGTCTGGTTTCGGTGATGTGTTCAGGATGCCGACGTTCAACTCCTGGGGTATTCCTGAACTGTATGGAGCCACGGGGAATGCACTTCCCGGTGATGTGGACGATCCGAGCTGGTTCAAGATGGAAATGCTGTTCGGTAGATTCAAATCAGCAAGTGTAACACCTATGCTGACGACGAGCCTGCCTCAGTCCTCGCAAGGCATCCTCGGAAACGACGGCACGAGTGTCCTTTTCGGCGATTCAGTAAGCCTGCAAACGCATTATGGATTCAAAGTGACGGGCGGCTTTTGGACCGAACCCAGCCAGCAATTGGGATTTGAAGGAAGTTACTTCCAACTGTTTGGCAGATCGGTGGGAGTTTCATTTAATTCGAAAGGTGATCCGCTGTTGGCCGCACCATATCTGGACGCACTCACTAATCAGCAGGCCTCTGTTCTTTTTGCCAATGAAGCAAGCGACAGTTTGATCCATCGAAACGGTTATGCAATCCTAGGCATAGATTCCAGCATGCAAGGCGCAGAGCTGAACATCATGCAGAACCTTGTTCGAGGCCCTCGAGGCCGTCTCGACTGGTCATGGGGTTATCGCTACCTGCGTTTCGATGAGAATTTATTTGATAACTTCTTCAGCATCCAGGATGCCCAGACAGGCCAGGCCTATGACCCCCGGTTTTATTCATTCGATGAGTTCAGAGTCCAGAACGAATTCCAGGGATTCAATGCAAGCCTCCGTTCGCAGTGGTGGTGGGGCGGATGGTCGCTCGATTTGACCGGCAAGCTCGGACTGGGCGCCATTCGTAACTCGGTCTATATCTCAGGGAGCCGATTCAGCGCAACACCTCCCGCACAACAGTTTTCCAACACCAACGGCGGCGTCTATGCTCTTGCCAGCAATATCGGCGATACCACCATCATTCGCTTCAGCGTCGCCCCCGAAATCGAAGTGGGGGTGGGGTATCAAATCTGCGACGGGTGGCGATTCATGGTGAACTATGATTTCCTGGCCCTCACCAATGTAATGCGTGCCGGCGATCAAGTTGATAATCGAATCAATCCGAACATCCTCGACGGAAATGGCGGCAATCCTGCGGTGCCAGCTCCGCTCAACAAGACTTCTACTTTCTGGTTGCAGACCTTTTCTTTTGGTCTGGAGTATCGCTGGTAAGCCAAGGTAGCCTGCCAGCTTGCGGAATATCATTAACGACAGTCAAGCTACATTCCTTTTTTTACTCACTTCCCGATTATGCGGTGTTTTCATTGCCACAACTTGGTAGAATTTCACACACGATGAGGAAAAGGGTAGAATTCCAAACGCCCTGCTGGCAGATCATGCCGTTGGCCTCAACGTGATGGAATCCAATTGAGCTCATGGGCCAACTGCGCTTTCAGATACCTACGACCGTCGATGATAGGACAAGAGCTAACCTGGCTCTTGGCTACATCGCCGCGCTGCCCGATTACATGCCCTGGCCAACTTCCACCCGAATTGACAATGGCTACTATTGCGTTGAAAAGGAACCCACAGAAAGCGGTTCGCTGTACCTGCCCTGGCCTGTGCAACAGCCTGGGCAACTGGATAGTCAGGCTGTCGCATGGATGAAGGGAACCGGGCATCAATTGGTGACCGGGACTGCCACGCTCGTGGAACGCACCGAACCGTATCACTTGCTTACTGAACTGGCTCGTGGCAAAGTCAACCAGGTCCGCAATCAGGCTGCTGACTGGCAGGGAATCGGCTTGGCCCTTTCTCCCCAGCTCTTTCAATCGCTGCGCGAAACCAGTCTGTCGTTCGCTCACACAGTCTGCCAGCCCAACTCGCAGGAAGAGGCGGATCGGCTCGGTTCCCATGCTTTGATGACCGCAATCCGGACGGGTGAATCACTGATCGATGCTTATATCGAACAGGTTCTGGCTACCCGCAAAGGGCCTCAAGGCAAGATGCCTTTCTACATGAGCTGCGGCCTGGATCACCCGCTCACCGGCGAAGCGGAGGAGCAATTTCTCAAGACCTTCAATGCAGTCCGCATTCCGTTCAACTGGCGGATGATTGAACCGAGGGAATCCTCGTATCAATGGGACAAGTATGACGCCCTGATCGCCTGGGCCAAGCAGCATAAGTTACAGATTGAAGGCGGGCCGCTTGTCGATTTGACACCAACCCGGCTGCCGGCCTGGCTCGATCAGAACAAGGGTGACGCTCAGAGTCTGGCCAATCTCTTTCTCGATTATCTTGAGGCGACACTGCTTCGCTATAAGGGGGACATCGCCTTCTGGACGATCATCGCCAATGCCCATGATACCACTCAACTGGCGATCGATGATGAAGATCAGATCTGGCTCAACGCCCAACTGCTGGCAGCGGCGAAACAGATACATCCAGATGGACGGTACTGCGTCTCGCTTTCGCAACCGTGGGCGGAACACCTGGCTCGAAGCGAACGGATGTATTCCGCCTTCGTCTTTGCTGATGCCCTGCTCCGCAGCCGAGTGGAACTGACTGCCATCAATCTGGAATGTGCCGTGGGCTGGTCTTCTCGTGGCAGCAGAATGCGTGATTTTCTGGAAACGTCCCGCATGCTTGATCTCTATGCTCTTTTTGGCGCACCACTGACGCTCTATATTGGCATGCCTTCTGCATCCGGCAAGAGTGAAGCCAGCTATTCCGCGTTTGAGGATGGGAACCCCTGGTCGCCTGAGATGCAAGCCGCCTGGGCAACCCGGATGTTGGGTCTGGCCGCCTGCAAACCCTTCATGCTTAGTGTCTCCTGGCTGCACTGGTCTGATGCCCAGGATCATCTCTTCGGCCATGGCGGCGTGGTTGACGCTCAGGGCAAGCCCAAGCCGGTATTAGAGGCATTACAACAGTTTCGCGAGCAGCATTTCCGCACGCCGTAATTGATCCACTCCCTACAATTGATCCCGCTTGATCTCTCCTTTCTTATTTGCCTGGACATACGCATGACTAGCCAGGTCAAGCGCCGTCAACCAGCCTCTGCCAAAAGCCCAGGTATCGATACAGATGGCATGGCCGACTGAGATGGGCTTACCGGCAGTCTGATGAGTATGGCCACAGACCATGATGTTTCCTGAAACGTGGGCCGGCGAATCATCCCATCGTTTCCAACGCATCTCATCCCAGCGTTGTTCAGTCAAAGGCAACGCCGGATCAAGCCCACCATGTACCATAATATGGCCGACTTCTTCAACGGCATCGACCATATCGTTCTTCAACAAGTTCCAATGGGATTCGGGGATTGCCTCGGTCCAGCCAGGAACAATCCCTTGCTTCCACCCGTAAGACCAAAGGGCTTCTTTGCCGCCAAACTTCAACCAGGCCTTGGCATAGCCTGGTAGATCACGAGCAATCAGCATCATTTCTTCGTGGTTACCTTTGATTACATGAACTGTGCGTTCGGTTCGCAGTTTCATGATACGTTCAATGACACCGCGGGTATCAGGCCCACGATCGACCAGATCGCCAAGGAAGATGAGTTGATCTTCCGGCTGCAAGTCGAGCGCCGCCAGCAGCGTCTCCATCGCTGTGAGGCAGCCATGAATATCGCCAATAGCCCAAGAACGCATGAAGGTGATCTACCTGGAAATAAATGATCAACTGGAAAAACCGGATTGATGCTGAGCCAACAGCCTTCGACCAGATTCAATATCACGTACTGCCGGCGCCAGCTGGGCACCCTGATATTCTAACTCCCAACAGCAGTGCAGGGCGTAAATATCTTCGGGAGTCATGCCGGGATGAGTTTCCCCGATCAGCGAGAAGGTAATGGAGCCGACCATACCAACGCCCACCTCGTACTTGCCATGCCGGGCATCGGCGGCGGCATCGTCCACGTCGTAGGAATACTGAAAGAGCCAAGCCAGCCTGCGGTCTTTGGTGGGTGGCCAATAGAGCTCGCGAGCATCGAAGAGCTTGATTTCATCGGGAGGCCTACCAAACTCATCGGGATGAGCGAGCCAGGCGACGAGTTCCGCCTGAGCCATGAAGGCCGGGTGGAGCACCTCACTGGGTATGGCTTCAGGAAGGTCGAGCTCTCGAAGATACTGACAGGCCTGCTTGCTGCGCGCCGGATCGAGGCATAACCGAGCCAGGATATTGACTCCAGCGGCGCTGCCAAGCTTGGCCGAGGCCCAGGCGCCTTCCATCTGTACATCCGGGCTGGCATGATCGAGTGATATGGCCAGAAGTTGTTGTCGTTCAACACTCTGTAGAAAGGGAAGTGCTGCCGAGGCACTCTGGGCAAAGCTGTAATGCTGGGGTTCCTGGTCGGTCAACAATTGACGAAGGCAGGTTCTCCCTTCGTCAGTATCGAATGGATGATTCTCAACACGTTCAGCCAGAGCAAACGTATTTACCCAATCGAGATAAGCAATGCGGATGAAACCGGGCGGTAGAGGCGTGGCGAGGGCTTCCATCACTCGATTGGCATGGGGATGCTCCAGGGCAAGCTGGCGAAAGATGACCGACCAGAGCCGGCCTTCCTTGTGGAAACCTTCCTTGGCCGCAAGGATAATGCGATCCGCCCCAGCCTCACTCTGATATAGAGCAAAGAGCTTAAGAAGATACAACAGATCGAGTCTGGTCGAACGCTCATCGAAGAGATTCAGAAGTGGTGGCAGGCCGAACATGTTCAGAATGTCGAAGGCTTCACGAGTTTCGACCTGCTGAAACAAGCCGGCCAGCCAGTCGAGAGCGGTTCGAGAAGGGACAGGCAGGTCGGGCGTTTCCGGGGGCAGTTCGATGAGCCGGGCCAGGGCTAGGCAGATGGCGTGGGCACTGGCGGGCGTTCGGACTTTATGATCTCGCAGCTGCGCCAGTTCGTGGATGAGATCGCCATTGGGCGACAAGCCGCGTGCCAGGGCTGCTTCCAGCTTGCCCAACTCGGCCATCGCCTTTTTGCTCCCTCGAAACGATACGGTGTTGGGTTTTGTTGTAGCTGTTTTGCCTGCGGGCGGTTAGGGTAAATGAGAACAACTTCAGTGCCATCCGCAACGCCCTTCAAGGAGACAAAGATGATTCGTGGCATGCATGGTATGTTCTACACCTCCGAGCCTGAGTCTCTGCGGCAGTTCTTTCGAGACAAACTGGGCTTCGCTACCCACGACGTCGGCGGGGGCTGGCTGATCTTTGATATGAAAGAAGCGGATCTCGGCTGCCATCCCGCCGGGCCGGAAGCAGGAGCCGCTTCTGGTACCCCCAGCATCTCCTTCTACTGCGATGACCTGAAGCAAACCGTGACGGAACTCAAGGGCAAAGGAGTCGTCTTTGTGGATGAGATTACCAATCGAGGCTATGGCCTGGTGACTCATTGCCAGGTGCCGGGTGGTTTCGCGATACAACTCTATCAACCGCTTTATCAGAAGAGGTAGCTTCCACCTTATTTCAGCAACCGCTGCACCTCGAAGGGGGTTGGGCGCTCGGGCCCGATTTGTTCACTCCACAGGCGGCTTTCGCCGGCGCGCTTGACGGCTTCAGCCAGATAGTCTTCCAGCACCTTGGTCACATCGAGCGTGTCGTTCGACAGCAGTTTCGTCCCCACCAGGCTCGTGCCCTTGATCGGCTTCGTCCCGGAGTTCTTGAAGCGATACTTATCGGTTGTCGGCTTGGCCCACTGCACCGCCTTGCTCCAGAAGGCACTAGCCTCTTTATCGTTGGCCCCGTAGATCGCCATCAAGGCAACACCCCGGTCGCGTAGGAAACTCATCCAGTACTCCAGCAGTGCATAACTAAGCTGATCATTGAGACGATTGGTGGTCGACACGCACACGATGCAGGTGATGTCTTCGCCTTCATACTTTGGGATAACGTGAGTGCCCTGCCCAGTAGTATTGCCCTGGGCATTGTTCATATTGTTGTTTCGATTGCCGCCGAACAAGCCGCCGAAAAGGCCGCCATTCTGATTGTTGTTGCCCTGATTGTTGGCGAAGCCGTTGTTGTTCTGGCCGTTTTGCGTCGGGATACTGCTCTGGTTCTTGATACGAGCCGGATCAGCCAGTTCATTGGCGGCCCATGCCATGGCAATCAGGCCGCCCTGCTCAAGACCAATCACGCCGATCACATGCGAGTTACATTCCTTCGAGTTATTCTTCGTGTTGAGCCATATTTTGAGGGCAATCAAGTCGTTGACCATGTCGAGCATTTCGAGCGAGCTGGCATAGTCCTTGCCTTCGATAACGTCGAGCGACTTGGTTTTCGGTGTGTGTGTGTTCCAGAACTTCGTTTCGACGCTCTTGCTCTTGCCATAACCACGCAGATCGATGGCGGCGACCGCGTAGCCCATCTTCTGAAGCTTCTCCGGCAGCTTACCGAAGTCCGTGCGGTTCGAATTCAGATGCTTCGGCCCCACGGGATGCACCAGGATCAGGCAGGGCGTTACCTTGGCTTTGCCTTCAGGAGCGGGATAGTAGTCCCCTTCCAGACGTACGCCATCGTAGGTGAAGGTGACGATATGTTCGACGTTCCCGTCAGGAGCTTTGGCAGGAGGTGTCCCTGTCTTGGCGGGCGGTTGGACCGGGGCCACCGTTTTGCCCGGTGGCTGTGGAGGCGCCGCCTTGGCCGGGGCCTGCTGAGCGATAACCAGGCTGCCGGCCAGGAAGACTACCAGTGTCAGGATGGCTTTTCTACGAGTCGTATGCATGTGACCGCTCCGTACCCATGAAAGTGGGTAGCTACCACATCATACTCATAAAGGGTGAAGGGAAGCAAGCGGACTCGCTATTTGTATGGGGTCTGTTTGCTCCTCCCCTTACCAAGCGGGAGGTTGGGTGGGGTTATTCGCTCGGGGAAATTACCTCCTCCAACTCCCCCTTGGAAAGGGGAGAGAAGAACACCTACTCCCCAATGATCTTAATCAACACCCGCTTATCCCGGTGACCATCGAACTCGCCGTAGAAGATCTGTTCCCAGGGGCCGAAGTCGAGGCGGCCTTTGGTGATGGCGACGACGACTTCCCGGCCCATGATCTGGCGTTTCAGGTGGGCGTCGGCGTTGTCTTCGCCGGTGCGGTTGTGGTGGTAGTGGTTCGGATCGGGATTGAAGGGAGCCAACTCTTCGAGCCAGACGCCAAAGTCGTGATGCAGGCCACGTTCATTGTCGTTGATGAAAACGCTGCTGGTGATGTGCATGCTGTTGACGAGCACCAAGCCCTCTTTGACGCCACTAGCCTTGAGGGCTTTCTCCACTTCCGAAGTGATGTTCATGAACCCCATCTTGCTGGGGAGGTTGAGGGTGAGGTATTGGGTGTGGGATTTCATGGTGTAGTCGGAGGAAGAGAGAGGAGAGTAATTAGCTGAAAGCTGACGGCTGATAGCTGACAGCTTACTCAATCAGTGAATCAAACACACGCACACTCTTCCAGGTTTCCTTGTTCTCGGCAATGAACTCGTCATGGCGGGGATGCTCCTGGTAGACATCGTGAGCGGCCTTATCCACGAAGATCAGGTGCAGGGCGACATCCCATTGGCGATCGTTCACATCACGGGTGAACTCCTCGGCCAGCACGCCGGCTGCGAAGAAGACCGTGCCGGTGTGGCCGGTCAGGTATTTCCTGCATGCCTCGACCAGCTTGCGGCGATTAGCGGCAGTACTCTCTTTCAGAGTAAAGTAGACCATGTGACCCAGCATGAGGCACTCTCTTGAAGATGTCTGTGGTGATGACAACATCCTACGGACTTATCAAACTTTCGTATCTGACGACTTGCCCACTCACGAAAAAAGTGCATCCCATGAATGGGATGCACTTCAAGTTGGTTCATTCGATACCAGCCTAGTAGATTTCAATTTCCTGCGCCAGTTGCACGTCGAACTTATGATGACGATGATAGCTGACACTCACCCTGTCGCAAAAATGAACATCCTTGAGCGGTAACGATTCACCCGATCGATGGATCCAGCACTCCTTCGGAACGTGGAGGATGAGGTAATCCCCCGGAGCTTTTCCGAAGCGGAGTTGCAGAAACCTGTCGGCATTCTGCACTTTTTCGGCGTGTCCATCGAGACGCTGCGGGTGTACCCGCAGCCTTTTGGCCCTCTTGGCATGCGGGGCCTCCTGCACAGCTTGTGACACGGACTGTCCTCCTTCTTACAAAGAGAAATGAGGGATTAAGGATGTTGACAGATGGAAGCAAGAGCTGTGCCAAACGATGATTATGTCAGGTATTGAGTGACGAGGATTGTGGGGAGTTCAGCAGAATCGCAGTACAGCCCGGCGGTAGCTTCGCACTTCTAATTAGATAGTAAGCTGGCTGATTTGATGATAAGGCAGGTTCTGATCGAAGCGAAGACCAACTGAGAATTTATTGTTATCAAGGGCGTCGACCCAGACAATCCTGCCTGTCAGCTTGAGCACCTGGTTCAGGCTGCTGCTGGTGATTGCCACTTCCAATTCGTCGCCTGGCTTGACTTCCACGGTAGCAACCAGGCACAAGCCGGTTTGCGATACATCCCAAATCACATCAGAGATGCTCGGGCCAAAGGCGCCTCGTTTGCGACACTCGATTCGCATCCACCCTTTGGGGCGCTTGCGAACCGAGCTGCGGCGATTAGCGTCAGAGGTAGGCATTTCACTACACCAAGGACATGTTTCTCGACATTTTCCGATGGCTCTTTTATCAACCTAAGCAGAACCAGCGCTCGGGGCGAGAGTTTCTACGGGCATCTCACAAAAAGAACCCCCTCACCCCCAACCCCTCTCCCTCCAGGGGAGAATGATACGCATATTCTGTTCGATGCTCTTAACAACTTCTCGCCATTTCGAGGCATCCTGACATGAAACAACCCCATCAGTAAAGACTGATGGGGCTCTAGGGTTACTTTGGCATCAGTCTTGAGGCTAGGAACCTTTGCCGGGGATGACCGGCAGAGTGTTGCCCGAGACGTTTTGCTTCACGAAGATAGGCTGCATCTTCATGCTGAGATTCTTGCCATCGGCACTGGCGCGAAGACTGGTAGCCATTCCGACACCGCCATGAGCGGGCAGATCGACTTCGGTGCGACCGGCCAGGGCGAGCTTGTCCATCTCAGCCGATTTGACTGTGAAGGACTTGAGCCCCTGAACTGTCTGAACCTTGCCTTCGCCGCCGACGATGGCGGGAGTAGCCACGATGTCGAGCTGGCTGGAACTGTTCAAGGCCTGCATCAGGCGATGCTCGTGCGTCAGAGCCCGGAGAGCTTCAGGCGAAGCCAACTGAGCGGGCGACTGGCGACGGCCCTGCTTGAGGTCCAACGTCAACGTCGATTCATCATCGAGTGCGACGGTGGATCGTTCGACACGTTCATCAGCGGTACCCTGGTTCTGGATGATTTCCAGAGTGGCTTTGCCGCCGGTCGGACGCCCCCAGACACGGCGAACCGTGAAGGTATACTGTCCGGGGAAGGCCTCGGCGACGGTGAATGTCTTGGCTCGGTTAGCATCGGTGCTGAGGGAGCCGCCACCAACCGATTGCCTGGCCAGTGTCGAGCAGGTCGAGCCAGTAGGATCGGTAGCTTCCAGGTCGAGTTCTGCTTCTCCCTGATAGGTGAGCCTGACGACCAGGTCGCGACGAGCATTAGCATCGAAGCTCTGAATCATCCGGGCGGCGTCGGGACCACGACCGTCTTGCGACAAGGCGGTAGCGAGCTTTTCGGCAGCCTGACGGGCCTGTCCGTGAAGATCGACATCACTGATCGGCCAATCGCGGGAAAGCAGATTGCCAGCAGCCCAAGTCATCGCCTTGATATCCCTTGCCGATTGAGCGAAGCTGAGAGCTTCGATGTAGGCTTGAGGATTCTCGGCGTTGATGGCAGCACTCTTCTGGCAATATTCGATAGCCTTGGCCCACTTGCTGTGCTTGGCCATAGCCTTGGCTGCCTGGAGCAGGCCGTCAGCCTTGCCGGGCTTGAGGTCAGCGCCTGAGAGAAGAGCCTGTTCGATTTCGTCAGGGCTGCCGTTGGACATTTCCAGAGCCAGTGCCAGGGCCTCATACATCCAGGGCCGAACTTCGGTCGTCTGCCGCAAGACCACTTTAAGAAGGCCCGCGGCAAAATCAGCCTTGCCGTTGTTGACGAGAAATTCGACCGAAGCAAGCGTGAAGCTGGCATCGATACCGTTTTCCTTGATGGCAGTGGTCCAGAAGTTGACTGGATCGGTATTGCCGGCCACCGCAGCAACCACCGGGCTTTCAGCCGGTTTACTTGATTTATTGGCTGCCAATAGACTGCCGCCAGGATTATTCCCGATGTTGCCAGGGTTGTTGTTGCCAGGGTTGATCATACCCAAGCCGCCGGGAGGAGGAGGAGCAGGATTATTGCCTGCAGGTCCGCCGAGATCATCCTTGCGTTTGTAAGGCGAAGGCGGACGAGTGGTTCGCTTCGATGGTGCCCGGATGACGAGTGCCAGTGCGGGATCGTAGTAGAAGAGCTGATCTTTGTTTGGATCGCCCTTGATTGGCTGAGCGTTCCCCCCGCCGCCCAAGCCACCACCACCACCGAGGCCGCCGCCACCGAGGCCGCCACCACCACCAAGACCTCCCAAACCACCGCCCAAGCCACCACCACCGCCGCCCAGGCCGGCACCACCACCTAAAACTGCCGCTTGAGAAGTAGTATCCCAGTCAGCGTCAGTAATGACAACTCGAATCAGGTTTTGGAGGTTGACCGATTCAAAACGTCTGGTTATTCGGCTGGCAAAGATAACCGAAGCAGCAAGTCCACCACCACCCAAACCACTGCCGCCGCCCCCGAAGCCACCACCGCCCAAGCCGCCGCCACCCAGGCCGCCGCCGCCCAAGCCGCCGCCGCCGAGGCCGCCGCCGCCGAGGCCACCACCGCCCAAGCCACCACCACCAATACCACCGTTCTGACCACCAGCGCCGCCGCCGGTGGCATAGGTCATATCAATCGGTGGCATCACCAGGGCGCCTACATCGGTGACGCGGACAATACGTTCGCTTAAAGCACGATCTTGCGTGGTAATTTCGATGTAATCGCCACGTACGATAAAGGTCGCTGTCAGAGAATTATCACCCTTTTTGAGATCAGAGAGCACATAGGTCAGAATCGTTTGAAGGTTGACACCAGGCATACGCGGAATCGTCACTTTGAGTTCGCGAATGTCCGAGAGCTTGATGGTCTGATCAAGATCACGGAAGGCATTGGTGTTTATGACCATCGTAACATTGAAGGTTCTGTTAATAATGTCCAACACTTCGCTCAAGGGAAGTTCCTGATCGAAGAAGTTGTCAAAACGCTTCGTTGATTCAGACAATACTTTCTGGATGTGGTCAGCCGCTTTGCGCTGAGCAGGGGGCAAGTCATAAAAGGGATCACTCCAGCGCTTGACGCGGTAATCGCCCAACTCCTTCCAGGTGCGGAACCTGGTGCCGCGGAACATTCTTGAATCGGGCGCCGGAAACAGCATCGTGGTTCGGTCATCAAAGGGGATAGCCGATTCATCGACGGAGAGCATGGCCGCCAGGAAGTTGTCTCGAGTTATGGTGAGAAGGCGATCCCATTGATCAACCTGAAACGCGAACTGAGACTTAATACGTGCCACATCGGCAGTAAAGGTCAGACTGGGGGTGCGAAGTAGAGCGGCATAACGCTTGGCTTCATCAGCCTTGATAACCGCATCTTCAAAGTGGGCGTCAGCCATCAGGGCATGGAACTGTTCCAAGCTGGTCTTGAGCTTGTTCTCGAGAATATCCCGCTTATGAGCGATGGATTCACGTCGACGGGCCGAAGCCAAGAGCGATTCCTTCTCGGCAGCTTCGGCGGTAAAGCGTTCAGCCTTCACCTGAGCCATGCGGATTTCGCCTTCAAGGCGTGAGCGAATTTGCTTACGGAGGTCTTCGCTGACGTTCTGGTCTGTGCGAATCTCCTGTTCGAGCAGACGCAGACGATTGAGAGCGTCTTCAGGATTGGTGTTGAGATCCTTGCGGGCCTGCTTAAGAGTTTCTTCGACGTTCAGTTTCAGACGCTGAGCTTCGACATCAGCAGCCTGTTTGGTGCGCTTGAGGAGGTCATCTTCCTGCTTCGCGCCATCTTGTTGATTCTGAGCAAAGAACTTGCCGGCGTTGCCCGGGTTCTGCTTGAGGGAAGTCACCAGACGAATGCCGGCTTGTGCTTCAGCGTCCTGAGGATCGAGCTTGGCAGCTTCAGCATAAAGTTGTGCAGCCATATCAAGCTGATTGCCCTTGATGGCAAACCCTGCCTGAGTCTTCAGGTCTTCCCTTGCATAGCTGGTCTGGGTGCTGGCATAAATCAGGGCCAGATCACCACGCACCAAAGCGGGCATGTCCTTGTCCTGCTTCCACTGTCGAACCACGCTGGGAAGGAAGAAACAATCGGGTGTGCTGGTAAGAACCGGCTCGGTCTGGATCACGCTCTGTGACTGGCCATAGACCAGTCCCTTGCAGGTGACAGCAAACTGATTGAGCTTACCGGTGTATTCGCCCACGACAAGTGTAGGTTGATCGCCTCGCAGCGGAGGCAGCTTACCGGGCAGAGCCAGAGTCACTGCCGTGGGGAAATCGACTTCAACACTCCTCATGACCGGGGCAGTGATGCCCTTGAAGAAGCGAGCAGTCGTGGCCTCGGGAGCTTCCTTATCAGCCAGGCGAAGCACCGCGCCGCCGGTAGCGGAGGCGATGCCGCTCATATCGAGCACATCGGGCTTGTAGCCCACGGGAACGACGAAGAACTGGATGTCCTTACCCAGCAGAGTGCCGGCGAGAGCCGTTCGTTCGTCAGCTTTCATCGGATTCAAAGCGCTGGTGCCGTCGCCGATATAGACGATCACCTTGCGACGATCATTTGCGTTATCGAACATCTTCTCAACAGAGCTGATAGCGGACTTCAGGTCAGCACAGCCCATCGGAGTCACATCGTTGAGTGCCTTCAGGCCGGCAGCGACATTCGCGTCCTTGGCGGAGACGAAACCGGTATGCTGCGAAACCTTGCCGGCGACGGAAGCGATGGCGACGCGATCGTCGGCACCGAACTTCTCGCTCAGTTGTTTCGTGAGTTCTTTGGAGGTCAACCAGGGAACGCCTGCCTGGCTGGCGGTGGAGTCGACGAGGAAAATGACATCGGTCTTCGTCGGGGCCGCGTAGGCAGCGAGGTTTGGCTGTAGCTTGAGGGCGAAGTGCTGGACGCCATTGGCCGAAGCGAACGTATGTACGCCTGCTTCCAGGAACTTGGCTTCCACGAACCGCTCAGATAGTTTGCTGAGGTTCTGTGGGAAAGCGGACAGCGTGCTGGCAGGTCGATTCCCCTGATCGCCCACAATCGCTGTAGTGGCAGTAGCTGTAGTGGCGGCGAGGACAGCGCCTAAAAACAACTGACGACGACGGACAGAGTTCATGTCCAGACTCCGATATGTGAAACAGACAGACGTGACGTAGCGGGACCCCCAAACACGGAGTTCCCAGAGTTGTGCAGTTAGTATAGCAGACAAGCGGGGAGGAGGGCTAGAGAAATTTCACCGATTCTGCGGAACGAAGGTAATCCGCTTACCCATTCGCCCACGAACCCGGCACGATTCCTTTTATCCGTTTCCCAGGTATTCCCCTCGGTTTCGTTACCATTGGCTGAGAGTTACTCCACGATTCGCAGGGCTAACGCCGCTGCGACGAGGGTAAACGAGCCAAGGTAAAAGAGTAGCCGAGCAGGGCCGTTCAAGATGTGCTCTTTATGAAATCGGTACCAGACCACAGGCAAGATGAATAATAATCCCGCCAGGGTGCTGGCCAGCGCGAGTTTCACGCCAAGCTGCAATTCGAACTGAGCTCCGAGAATACCTCCCCAACCAAGCTGCGCATACGACCACGAGTCGCCCCATTGGGGGCGGAACGGAAGTATCAGGATGACCGATGCGACGGAACCCGCCAGCGAACAACCCAGTCACCCCAGCCCAGCATCAGGAAAATACCCGAGGTTGTGAAGGTAACCAAGCCCCCAGGCCCAAGCAATGCCGGGCACGGTGAGCGCCAGTGGGAGGCGTCGCAACCACCATGATAAACCACACAACATCACCAGCCAAAGGCAGGCGACGATGAGCGTCCACCGTTCCGTGATCAACTCTGCCACACACGTCTCCAAGCTAGTTTGCCACGGGGCGAGATCGGAGTGGAGAGAAAACCCCCGCAGCTTGTCTAAATGGGCAGGAACCTACGACGGTTGTGCGGGGGCAAAGGGTTATACGTTGAGTTTGCGGGGATGGATGTGCGTTGGACATTAAGCGGTCGCTACGCTCCCGGCTCTTCATTCATTAACTGTAATACTCACCGCCCCGTCGCCTTGATCACTTCCCTGACCGGTTCCACAATAAACGGCAGCGGTTCGACATGCACTTCCACCTTGTTGACCGTGCCATTGACTCGCACCTTTACCAGCCCTTTGGCGATGGTCTTCTGAAGCGTATCCAGCATCGCCGGCATCAGGGGTAACGTGCGCCCGCCTCCCATGACCAACGTCAGCACCAGGTTCAGGTCAGTGCCATCGACCTTGGCAGTTCCGCTTCCTTCAATGCGGTAGGCATCGCCCAGCAGTTGCAATTGCTTAGCCTCAACATGATCCCCATTGATGACGAAATCGACCTTGGCGGTCTGGAAGTTCGTGGCTTTGGGCATCATCTGGCTGAACTGGTTGAAAATATCAATGACCAGCGGCAGCCGATAGAGATGAGCTCCCTGATCCACCTGGATCGTCCCGGTACCGTTGAGG
Source organism: Gemmatales bacterium (assembly GCA_035430005.1). Classification (GTDB taxonomy): domain Bacteria; phylum Planctomycetota; class Planctomycetia; order Gemmatales; family HRBIN36; genus JAEUIE01. The sequence goes on along the minus strand of DAOMFV010000032.1, from coordinate 6,047 downwards.
TTCCGCAGATTACTCCCTTCGCCGTTGAGCTGAATATTGCCGCGCACCCTGCCCTTGAGCTGATCCGGCTGTTTCAGCATCTCTTCCAGGCGAACATCGGTGCTGAGATCGACATGGAACCGGGGCGCTCCGCCGAATTTCACTTCGATGAGGCCTTCCACGCGCCCGCCCGGCACTTTCGCCTGGCATTCATGAAGCTGGAGTTCATTCTTGGTCAGCAGCATCTTGCTGTGGAATGGTCCAACCTCCTGCTTACCCGCGACGTTCATGCTGCGGACATAGAGCTGGCCCAGGCATTCGAGCTTGCGTTCATCATACTCGCCTTTCTCCAGCAGGATGACACCTGTCACCTTCTCCAGCGGCAGGCCGCAGTGCAGTCCACACTCGTTGAACTCGATGCTGCCGCTCCATGCGAGCTTGACTTGTTTCGTTTCGCCGGGCTGGTCGACATCGAGGTTCAGACGCATCTTAAGTGGCTTATCAGGCTTCAGGGCGGCGACACTGTCTCGCAGCATAATGGGCAGGGCATTCAAGAGATCGTCATCCACCGGGACCTGATCGAAGTTGATGCCGGTCATCTGGACGAGGAACCCGGCGCCGGGCCGCAGCGTGACGTGCCCGCCATCGATTGTGATGTTAGTGCCGCCATGCTCAGCGGTCAGGCAGCCGACTTCCACTTCCTTGTTGGCGTAGTGAACGGTGCCCTGCAGGTTGTTGAGCTGATACTTGAAGCAATCGGGGAAGATGGTCGCCCCGCGGGCGGTGATGGTCACATCGACGTTGGGCTTCCCCTTTTCGAGCTTATCGAAGCTGACTTTGGCATCGGCCTTACCGCCCGGCTTAAAGTGCTTCCATACCGATTGCACTTCTTCGGGTAGGGCAGCAAAGAGTTCCGAGGTGAACGACATCTGTTTGGCGATCATATCGATATGGATGACGTCGCCGGCCAGGGTGCCGACCATCCAGGCCTGCCCGGTAAGCTGAGCACCCCGGTGCTCACCCCGGAACTGACTGATCCGCCACGACTTATCGGGATAGATATCGAGCCGAGCATTGACCTTATCAATCGGACACGGAAACGGTTCAAAGCGGAACTGCACGTCCTTCAACATCGCTTTCACCCAGCGCTGAGTGGCTGGGCGCTCCGTCGGCGTCTGCCCTGATTCACGCCGAATGCGGATATCACTATCAATCCTGCCGCCAGCATGGAATTGCATGATCGTTCGGTGGGTCGAAGGATAGGGTTCCAAGGCACGGTAGAGGGCATCATCGAGCGCTAGATCCTCGGCATGGATTTGCAGATCGAGACCCGGCTTTAAGTTATTGTCGGGTCGCAGCCCCGGTCCGAAGAGTTGCCCCTGCAATTGGAACGGCTTGTTGCCAAACTGTCCGCGAAGATCGACGTTCAGCACCGGCTCTTCGCCTTGCTCCTGATATTGCAGCACGCCAGTGACATTGTTCGCAGGATATGGGAAGTCATCTGCTTCGAAAGATCCCTGATGAGGCTTGAGCGTGTAGGCCAGCCCCAACTTCTCCTTGATCCAGGTGGCGTCGATGGAGCCATCGATCAGGCCCTCCGTCTGGAAGTCTTCGCAGAACTTCCGAAGCACGGGTGGCAACGATGGAATGACGCCCTTGTGCAAATGGATGTTCTCGTAATCGAGATGAAGCGTCGCCTGATGTTCACTGAGATGGCGAATATCGGAAGCCAAATCGACTCGACCCTTGCCGGTGATCGAGCCCTTCTCGGCCTTAGCCGAGAACGAATGAATGAGCAGAGCCTCGGGAGAATATTCCAGGTCAGCATGAATCATCCGAAGAGGAACCGGCAGCCGGGGATGTCGCAGCTCGCCATCGTTCAGCTTGAGAGTTGATTCGATGAGCGGAATGTCCTGATGTGGATACCAGATGAGCTTGGTCTCCAGGCCGATCATGCCTCGCACACGAATCTGCTGTTCACGCCACATGGGGATGAGCTTGACGATGACTTCTTCCAGCTTCGGCTGATACTCGATGTTCGGAAAAGAGATCGCCAGTTCAGTGCTGTCCTTCTGCGGATCGTGCGAGAAGCGGAAACTGATTTGTCCCAACAGCGGTGAGGTACCCTGCCCCTCACCAGTGAGGATGCCCTGCGGCTGAGGCGTCAGTTTGGCTTCCACGTTCGTGAGTTCGAGCATGGGGAAGTCGAGCTTTTTATCGTGGAAGCGAATAGTGCCTTTGTTCAGCACCACGAATGGTATGGAACCAGATGCTTTCGGCTTGGCAGTCAGCAGGCTGAGAACGTTCCAGCGTCCTTCGACATCTCGTTCCAGATTGAGTATCGGTTGATCGAGTTGCACCCGTAACAAGTCAAAATAACCCTTGGCTGCCTGGGCTTTGTCGATCTTGAGTGTGGTCTGCTTGAGGACAGCGACCGGTTCCTTGCCCGCATGTTCACGGGGAGTGACCCGCAAATCGTTCAACTGCACGCCGCCAAAGAGATGCCACTCCGCGTGGCCAAGCTGGATATCAGCTTCGGGGAAGTGTTGCTGTAGTTCAGCAAGCACCATCTGGGCGATGGCTTCAGGATTGGTGTATTGGCCATAGACGTAGTACGCCCCGCCGAGGATCAGCATGATCACCAGCAGGAACATACGCACCAGCCACTTGCGGAGAACCATACCCGTGCTCCGGCTTTGAAACTTTGTCCGATGACAAGACGAACACGAGGACATAGACAAAAAGGGAGATTTATGCAACGGCGGTTCGTCGGGACGGTATGAATACCGCCCTTACAGGACTGTTGTTTCATCTGAACTTCGATAAAGAGGCTGCCAATGAGAGTGTTTTCACTGGGTTTGCTGGTAGTTCTGACGATCACGGCATGGAGCCAGGCGCCGCAGTCCATTGTGAAGTTTCCTGCTGGAGGGCTGCGAGACATTACCATCGCAGAGGATGGCACGGTTTACGTTTCTACCAACAACGCCATCTGCAAAGTCACAGCCGGCGAGTTCCAGGTTGTTGCCGGTGATCTCAATGGCTTGCAGACGATCAGGGCATGGAAGAAGACGATCTTTTTCATCCAGTCGGGGGAGCTTTGGCAACTCAGTGAGGGTGGTGCCACGAAGAAGCTGGCGGGCAAAGAGGCTGTCGAAAAAGTCGCCGGTGCGCCACTACAGCTCAAAGCCATTTCCTTCGATGCCAACGGGCAGCAATACCTGATGGCAGCCCTGGACAACGGCCAGGCAGGCATCGTTCGGCGCAATCAACAGGGCAATCTAGCGGTTGTTATCGCTCCTGGGGTCATTCCTGAGTTGAAGAACGTCAACTCCATGACAGTCGCCGGTGAATCTTCATTGCTGGTGCAATGTGAAGGCCAGCCACAGTGTAATATCGTCTGTCTGATGCGGAAGAAGATCATCGGCACCATCCCCCTCGGCAATGTCACTTCACTTACCTACGACTACTTTGGCCGACTCTATGCTGCTGATACCAAAAAAAATCGAGTAGTTGTCCAGGCACATCCTCGGGCTCAGGTGCAACCCCTTGATCATGAATTCCAAAAACTGGTAGCAGTGGCATATGACCCTGTGAAGAACCGATTGCGGGCAGTTGACGCCGGTGCAAACCATTTAGTAGAGTTTTTGCCAGGTGATCCAGTTCAGCGAATCGCCGAAACCCCATTTGATCACCTCAAGGTCGCCCCTGCCTTCCCGAACATCGAATGGGCTAACTGGGAGCCAGTCAACGATAAAGGAGTTGCTGTCCCACTGCGTCCACTGCTTCTCACCCATGCCAACGATAACAGTGGCCGCAACTTTGTCGGCACCGAGCACGGCGTCGTTTACGTCTTTCCCAACAAGCCCGATGTCAAAGAGACTAAAGTCTTCCTCGATATCCAGAAGCAGGTCTCGTACAAAGACTCACAGAATGAAGAAGGCTTCCTCGGCCTCGCTTTCCACCCCAAGTATAAGCAGAACGGCGAGTTCTTTGTCAACTACACCAGGAAGCCTGGCCTCTTGACCGTCGTATCCCGGTTCAAGGTCAGTAAGGATAATCCGAACAAGGCTGACCCTTCTTCCGAAGAAGTCCTCTTCACTCTCAAGAAACCCATGTGGAACCACAGCGGCGGCACGATTTGCTTTGGCCCCGATGGCTACCTCTATATCGTCTTCGGCGATGGCGGCGGAGCGAACGACATGTTCAAGAACAGCCGCAAGATGGATACCTTCCACAGCAAGATCATCCGTATCGACGTTGATTCCAAGAGCGATGGCAAAGCCTACGGCATCCCGAAGGACAATCCCTTCGTCGGTAAGCAAGGGTTCTCGCCCGAGATCTTCTGTTACGGCGTTCGCAACCCTTGGCGGATGTCGTTCGACCGCAAGACCGGCCAGGGCTGGTTCGCTGATGTCGGCCAGAATCTTTACGAAGAGATCAACCTGTTACAAAAGGGGGGCGACTATGGGTGGAACCCCCGTGAAAGCTTCCACCCCTTTGGTGCCAACAGTCTGCCCGTCAACGACAAGATGATCGAACCGATCTGGGAATACAGCCATCTCGTCGGTAAGTCGATCACCGGCGGTTTCGTCTACCGGGGCAAGCAGTTCCCCGAACTTGAAGGCTACTATCTTTATGCTGACTATGTCTCCGCCAAGATTTGGGCGCTGGAGTACGACTTCGATCAGAAGCGCGTGGTGGCGAATTGCGAGATCGCCAACCGTGGACTGCCCATCATGTCGTTCGGCGAGGATGAGAACGGGGAGTTGTATTTGATGACGTTCAGTGCGAGCGGCCAGGGCATTGATCGCATCGTCCGGAAGTAGTGTAAGTTATGTATGCAGCACGGCGTAAGCCCGCTGTTGTGAGTGCAAAATCTCACCCACGGCACAGCGGGCTTACGCCGCGTCGCTCACAATCGATATTTTCACACAGCTACCCGTTAATGACATCAATCATCTGCCTCAATCGCCCCAGTCGTTGACGATTGAAAACGAACTTCAATCTCGGCAGTTCAGCCAGGTGGGCTTCTTGATGTTCCGCAGGGTGGGCGGCGGTTTGTTCGATGCTGCCTTCTTTCAGCATGTCGGAAAATCTTGTATTGAGGTTCGACAGCTCTGCGTCGGTGAGTTTGCGTTTCAGACGGATGATGAGTTGATCGCCTACGTAACGCATGCTGTGATAGACATGGTAGAAGTTGGTGATGGTATAAACGGCCTCATCGACATCTTGCGTGATCTTGAAGAATGACAAATCCCAGGGAGAGATGTAGCCTCGAGGCAGAAGAACTTCGGTAACGAAGCGGAGCCAGAGGTGCCAGTAGTCGCCGTTGGGTTCTTCAACGAGGACGACAGGGATGAGCGCAGCCTTGCCAGTCTGCATCAGGGTGAGGATTTCAAACAATTCATCGTGCGTGCCATAGCCACCGGGGAAGCAGGCAACTGCCTGCGATTCCTTTACGAGCATCAGCTTGCGAGTGAAGAAGTACTTGAGGTGAACGAGCTTCTCATCGCCATGAATGATGTCGTTGGATCGCTGCTCAAACGGCAGGAGGATATTGACGCCGATGCTCATTTCCTTGCCGGCCCCGACATGGCCCGCTTCCATGATGCCGTTCGCCGCCCCGGTAACGACCATGTAGTTGGCTGCCGCCAGTTTGGTGCTCAGTTCGATAGCCTGTTCATAACTAGGATGTTCCTGGGCGATACGAGCCGAGCCAAAGATGGTCACCTTTTGTCGATGACGGAACGGAGCCAGGACTTTGAGAGCGTAACGCAGTTCCTTCACAGCCGTGACAACCATTTTGATGTCACCCCGACTGGCATTATCGGTGAGGAACTTGTCGGCGGTTTTCTTCAGCTGATCGATGTAGTTTTCGTTCGTCATGACGTGGCGAGGGGGACGCGCATCCATGTTGGGTCATCCAGGTATTTGATATCCCTATTCTATGGCAGCCCGAAACGCAAGCGAGGGGGCACGTGCAATCGCCCCACACACTTCACATTCGGAATCCGTGCCACACAACGCCCTAAACACAAGCGTGCCTTGCCAGCACAATTCCAAGCGTT
>DAOMFV010000031.1:0-48464 GCA_035430005.1 Gemmatales bacterium | reverse complement strand
ATGGGTTCGATGAACGATGCTTCCCTGGTACAGAGCAGCAACTTCTTGGAATCAGAACTGAGGCCCGACAGAATAGCCTGTTTGCTCGTGAAGCTCTGTAGTTCCTTGCCGTTGCCGACATCGAAGATGTGCGACTTGCCGTCGGCGGTGGTGGTGATGAGGCGGGTGGTGTCAACCCCGAAGCCGCCGGTGACGACCGGACTGGTGTGAGTGATCTTGGTCACCAGCTTGCCTTCCTTGGGTTGCACGATGACGAGTTGATTGCCGACACAAGCCGCGATCCGGCTGGCATCCTTGCTCCAGGTCAGTTGAGTGGCTGGTGCATCCAGGGTGATACTCTTCTCTTCCTTGCCTTCCTTGATGAGCCAGGTTTTGAGTGCCTTCTTGTCATCAGCGATGGCCAGGATGTTGAGATCGGTGGGATGATACTGAACCAGCACTTTGCTAGTGCCTGGGATGGTCTTGGTGATAACCTTATCTGCAGCCTTGGCCTTATCTTTGGTTACTTCTCCAATCTTGATCGTGCCATCGGGCATTGCGACGGCGAACTCGTTGCTATCGCCACGCAAGCTGATGCTGGTCGCTGCCTTGCCCAAATCAATCTGATGAACCTGGGTACCGGCTGTCACATCCCACCAGGCGACCTTGCCATCAGCCAGGCCGGCGATGACGGTGTTGTTGTACAGGTTGAGCGTCTTGATCTCGGCAGAAGCGGCGGGCAGCGACTTCTCCAGCGTGCCATCAGCTTTGAGCACCTTGATGGTCTTGTCGGCACAAGCCAGGGCGACTCGGCCATCGAGGGCGCGATAGGCGGTGGTCACCGTCGTTTTTTCGACCTTGTAAGGATTCGACTCAGCGCCGAAGGGGACGTTCCAGCCCTTGAGCAAGCCATCCTGTCCGGACGAGTAGAGAAGCTGATTGTTGGCATGGAACGCCAGGCCGCTAACAGCCTTGGTGTGAGCAGTCATCTTACCCGCAGGCTTGTTGTCGCTGAGTTGGAACAGGTAGACATTGCCATCGACATCGCCGGCAGCCAGGAGTTGCGAGTTGCCGGAAATGGCGAGGGCGGAGATGTTCTTCGTGCCTGCTTTGAGTTCGCCCAGTTGCTTGCCATCGCTGGTGTTCCAGAGCCGAATGATTCCATCAGCCTGACCGGTCGCCAGCTTGCTGCCATCGCTGGTGATCGCCTCGGTGGTGACGCCGGCTGTTGAACCGGCATAGTCTTGCAGAGCGCCGCTGATCGGCGTATCCCAGAGCTTGGTGCTGTTATCCTTGGCTCCTGAAGCGATGAGCCGGCCATCGGGGCTGAAGATCGTAGTCAGCACCAGATCAGTATGCCCACCGACACCACCGTAATTCTTGGTCTCTTTGCCGGTAGCCAAGTCCCAGAGCTTGACCGACTTATCGAACGAGCCGGAGACGAGGTGCTTGCCATCGGGCGAGTGGGCGACGCTGTAGACGAGTTCCTTGTGCCCTTCCAGGGTGTTGACAATGTTCAAGGCATTCGCGGGTGGCTGAGCCTGACTCAGGTTGAAGGCAATCAGAATCGTCAGGGAAGAGAGAGCGGCAATACGAAACAGCAACATAACCAACGCTCCAGGTGGGAATCATGGCGAGGAGGATAGTCTGTCAGGCGGAGGGTTGGTTGTCAATCAAGTTGTCTGGCTCCTCCCCTTACTCTCCTCCAATTGCTGAGGGGAGGTTGGGTGGGGTTGAATGTCACCATGAAACTACCCCCTCTAACTCCCCCTTGGAAAGGGGGAGAACCAGACCGGAGAACCAAATCTCACGCTGCTTGTGGCTTCGACCAGAGCAGGTTCAAGCCCAGCCCGATGTAGACGCACCCAGCTACTCTTACGAGCCAGCCAATCGTCGTGGGGTTTCTGCGGATGGCCTGGCTGGCCCAGGCAGCGAATGTTGCGATGATGATGCAGTAGAGGGTTCCTCCCACCACAAACGAAGCGCCAAGGATGAGAAAGGGCAACGCCCCCATGCCGGCGCCCGGATCGACGAACTGGGGCAGAAACGCCAGGAAGAAGACAGCGACCTTGGGGTTGAGCAGATTCGTGAGGAAGCCCTGGCGATAGATTCGCCATCCGCTCATGGTTTCCACGTGACCCGATTCGAGACGCTTGATCGGCTTCAGCAGCGCCTGCAGACCCAGGTAGATGAGATAGCAGGCCCCCACGATTTTGATGCAGGTGAATGCCCAAGCCGAAGCAGCCAGCACAGCGGAAAGGCCGAACGCCGCAAAGAGAGTATGCACGATGGTGCCTGAGCCAATGGCCAGCCCGGAAAGCACGCCGGCCCAACGGCCTTGGGCGATGCTGCGTGCCAGGATGTACATCGTATCCGGGCCGGGCGTAATCCAGAGCAGAAAGCTGGCGAGTAGAAATGCCCAATAGTCGTGAATCCCGGTCATTCCCTACTCCTACTTGCTTTCTTGACCGATCCGAACGATGGTGCCTTGAGCGACTGCACAGAGTTTCTCCACGCCATCCTTCACCACGTACAACTCGCAACGACTCACCGCCTGGGTCTTGCCCGAATAGACGACATTGGCCCGAGCGATCAGCATCTCGCCAATGGCAGGTCGCACGTAGTTAATCTTAAATTCCGAAGTCACCACCGGCGCCATCATCGCACTGCCGGCGGCGAAGGTGAGGGCATTGTCAGCGGCGTAGCTGAGCACGCCGCCATGGAGGAAGCCATGCTGCTGCTGAAGCTCTCTGGTGATGGGAATCTTTAACTCGACAATGCCGATTTCAAACCGGGTGATCTCGGTCTTGAAGATCAGGCTGAAGGGCTGCGAGGCGAGAATCTGTTTGCCGAGGGCGAGCATGTCGGGCATGGTGGATCCATCCATTTTAGTGTTACTTGCTCTGATCCATGTTGTTGAACCAGACATCGGCGCCGTCTTCGTTCTTTTCTACTCCTTCGAAAAAGGCATGTACCAGCGGATCGAACTGGGGCTCCGACTCGGAACCTTCGTAGTCGAGCAGCTTGATGCGATAGACTTTGAACTCGGGTGGATTCTCGGTGCGGCTGTAGGGTACCGCCACCTTGAACGAGACCGGTTCGGGCTGATACTGCACGGCCTTGCAGATGACCGCGTCTACGTCCTTATCATCCAGCACCACCGAGCCGTTGAAGACGATCACCGCATGGTTGGCGTTCTCCGGGTTGCTGTGCAGCCACTTGGTGCCCATGGCCAGGCCCTTATCGAGAGGTTCGGGCAGCTTGACGACCTCCCGCATGCCATCGCTGCCTTCGTAAGCCAGCATGGGAACGACTTCGTTGCCCTGCGACACTCGTTCAATATTGTGGGCAGCGAGGAATCCAGCATATTCAGCAACTGCGGACATGACCTTGCTCCTTGAGTTAGCCGATGGTTTAGGCTAAACCTTTGGGAGGGTGGGTGCAAGGATTATCTGGGGGATGGGGAGAGAGGTAATGAACATTTCATACATGACCCATCCAGGCCTTCGGCCTAGGCTATCCTATCTCGCACCTTTGGTACGTAGAGGCAAGGAAATTCCTTTGACAATCTTGGCTGCAAATAATGTTTGCTCTCCCTTACTCCATTACCTTAGACTCTACTCAACCTCCTTGAATCCTTACAATTGACGACGGTACGCAATTCTCCGCCGAGATCATCATGTACTTTGGGGTGCATTCACCAAAGACAGCCGAGCCTACTGGCAATGGAGTGCGATCATAGAACATCGTCAGTGAAGCGAAGTAATGCATCCAATGTGCGTTGATGGGCAGGCGAACCAGGAGAGCGTAATGACATGTCCCAGTTTTAGTCTGTCGAACTTTTGTCACAGTTCCTTGAGCGCGTTGTTTGTGCTTTTATTTGTGACCACTCACCTCCCTGGTCAAACCACGCCTAACAAGGTTCTCCTGGAACAACCGCCACAGATACCAACTCGCCCCAAGGATATTCCCTTTGAGATGTCCCAAAAATGGAGAAACCTTGGGGTGGGTTCTATCTCCAACATGAACGGCATTCCACATATGCATGAAGTGCCAGGCCTCTGCTTCAGAGCTGATTATCAGCATGGGGTCATCAAGAAACTTCCTGTTCCTGATTTTCCGATTGGCGTGGACTTCTCCCTTCTTGAGAAGCAAATCGACGGTGATCAGGTGCTGGCCGAAATCTCCACACTAAAGCACTTGCAGTGGATACAGCTTGGCAATCTCACCTACACGGAAAAAGGACTGCGGCAGCTAGCTGGGAGTACGACTCTGAAAGCAGTGGTGATGGGCAACTTCTCCAAAGACGATGACCTGAAACAGATCGCAAAAATCCGCTCGTTACGGACGCTGTATCTCAACAGGAACAAGGAAATGACGGATCGAGGCATTCGTGAGCTTGCAGCTCTGAAACAACTCGAATGGCTCGATCTGTCGGGAACTGGAGTAACTGATGCGGGCATGAAGGAGCTTGCAGCACTGAAAGAACTTTCCTGGATCAATCTGTCAGGCACGTCGGTAACAGATGTCACAGCCGCGCAGCTACGCTCCTTGAATAAACTCTCGCATGTGGACTTGGCTTACACTGGTGTTTCTCAGGATGGCCTTCGGGAGGTAGCCAAAATCAAAGGAATGAAAAGCCTCGACATGAGTGGCACTGAGGCACGAGGGAATAAGGACCTCGGAACCTCGAAGATGAGAGAACTGCGCCTCAACAATACATCCATGACAGATGAGGATCTCAAGGCAATACCCAACCTGAAAGAAATAAAACATCTGAACTTAAGCGGCACGAAAATCACCGATAAAGGACTCGAATCATTGGCGGGATTGAACCTGGATATTCTCGAGATTCCCGAACAGGCCAAGACTGATTTGGGATTAAAAAACTACCTGGCAGCCATCAACCTGGAACCGGTTAAACGATATATGGGATTAAGCCTATCCAGCTGGAACATCAGTGAAGAAGGGTTGAAGACACTGGCTGGTCTTGAACTGCCCATTTTGGAAATTCCCAACATGGCGAAGACCGATATCGGATTGAAATACTATCTGGCGGCCATCGCCAAGAAAGACAATCTCTATCTCGAAAAATGGAGCATCACGGGAAAAGGGTTCCGCGAAATCGCGAAATACCCTCAGGTTCAAGCGATCACTATCAATGCAGTCGAACCACTTGGTGGAATCGAAGAATTGAAGGCTCTGCCCAAATTAATGTCATTGCAATTGAGTGGGCCGGGAATGATCGTTGACTGTTTGAAGCAACTGACTCAATTGCAACATCTCGAATATCTGGAATTGATCAACACCCCTTTGAACGACGAAGTGATGAATCAGTGGTCAGGCTTCAACAAATTGAAGTTCCTGCATATCGTCAGTGATTCCATTACAGACGTGGGAATGAAATCCATATCAAACCATAAGCAACTCACCGACTTGAAATTAATGACATCGAAGATCACCGATGTAAGTATGAAGAGTTTCTCCAGCATGCCCCTGCTTAAGGCCCTGGAGGTTTATGGCGCTGCGATCACGGACGATGGACTCCTCCAACTGGCAGGCATGAAGAATCTCAAACAGCTGAGCCTGATCAATACGAAAGTAACAAGTGAAGGAATCAAGAAACTCAAGGCCATGATGCCCAAGGCCATGATTAACAATTATGGTGGGTGACCTACAATCATCCAGTACGTAGTCGGCTCGAATCTTATTTGGAAAACAACCACTCACATCATTCCTACCGGGTCGATATCAACCGTCAGCTCCACCCCCTCGACAGGAATGTAGGCTGCCTGCACTGCTTTCAGTGCGTTGTGCAGCGTGGTCGAGGAACCGGCTAGTACCAGGGCATGATGGCGGTACCAGCCTTCGAGTTTCTTCAGCGGGGCTTCGGCGGGGCCTAGTAGCTTCAGGCCTTTGGGGAGTTGTAGTTGAAGCAGTTGGCCCCAGCGCTCGGATTCTCTCTCCACCTGGACGGCGTCTCTGCTGCGAAAGATGATGCGGGCGAGCCTGGCACTGGGGGGGAACTGATGGACGGCTCGGCCGACGAGTTCTGCTTCGGCGAAGGTGCGGAAATCGTGCTTCACGGCTAAACGGATGCAGGGATGATCGGGGTGGAAGGTCTGCACCAGCACCTTGCCACCATGGTCGCCACGACCGGTGCGGCCGGCGACCTGGGCCAGTAGTTGGAAGGTACGCTCCGCAGCACGGAAGTCGGGGAGATGCAATGCCTGGTCTGCATAGACGACGCCGACTAGCGTGACCGTGGGAACATCGAGGCCCTTGGCAATCATCTGCGTGCCGAAGAGGATGCGAATCTCGCCGTTCTGGAAGGCTTTGAAGATCTTGGCGTGGCTGCCGGTCTTCTTGGTAGCGTCAGCATCCATGCGGGCAGCGTTCACACCGGGGAACTTGAGAGCCAGTTCCTCTTCGAGTTTCTCGGTGCCCAGTCCATAGTACCGCAAACTGCCCACGCCACAGGTAGTGCAGCGTCGTGGCGGGGCGGTCTCGTAGCCACAGTAATGGCAGATGACGCTGCCCGACATGTCGCGCTGCTCGCCCTTGTAGCCCTGCACCGTTCGCTGCGGAGTTGCACCCATTGCTTCGCCTGCACCAGCCTGCTTCGGCCTGCCGTGACGATGGTAGGTCATTGCCACATCGCAGAACTTGCATTTGACGGTCATGCCACAATCGGGACAGAACAGGCAGGTATCGAAGCCACGCCGATTAAGGAGCAGGATCACCTGGCCGTCGGCTGCGATCGCCTGCTTCATCGCTGATTCGAGACTGGGGCCGATGGCTTTGTAGGGGCCGGGCGGGATCTTCTCGTGCCGCATGTCGATGACGCCGACCGGTGGCAAAGGCCTGCCACTAACACGCACGGGAAGATCGAGCTGGGTGTAGACGCCCTTCTTGGCATTGTTCCAAGATTCGAGCGAGGGCGTGGCTGAACCGAGGACAATGGGAATACCTTCCCGATGGGCACGCACGATAGCCAGGTCACGCCCATGATAACGGGGCGTCGCTTCCTGCTTGAAACTCTGTTCATGCTCTTCATCGACGATGATCAGCCCCAGGTTCGCCGTTGGGGCGAAGACCGCGCTGCGGGCACCGACGATGACAGGCACATTTCCCATAGCTATCCGGCGCCAATGGCTGCCCCGGTCGGCATCGGTGAGATGGCTGTGCAGCACAGCGACTTCGCCGAACCGTGCCTCGAACCGCTGAATGGCCTGAGGCGTCAGGCTGATTTCGGGCACCATCACAAGCGCCTGCTTGCCTGCCCTGACCACACGATCAATAGCTTGCAGATAGACTTCGGTCTTGCCACTGCCCGTCACGCCGTAGAGCAGGAAACAGTGATAGCCACCCGCATCGATTTGTTTGACGATGGTTTCGTGGGCCTTCTCCTGATCGCTGTTCAAGACCAAAGGTTGTTGCGTGGGTAGAGGCTTGGCGGGAATCAGATGATTCTCCACCCGGCGCTTCTCTCGAGTGGCGTAACCACGTTCGACGAGGCCCCACAACACAGCGAGTGAACAACCGGTTTTTTCGACGACATACCTGGCTTCATGGGTACCCGGATGGGTGCGTAGATACTCGAGGGCAACGGCCTGCTTCTTGCTCAACCTCGGCGGAGCGATGGGAATCAACGGATCGGGGATGGCAGTGATAAAGTCCCGTTCACGGGAACCCGCCTGAGCCTTGGCAGCGGCGGGGATGACTGCATCAAGCGCCTGGCCCCAGCCACAGAAGTAGTATTCGGCCAGCCATTGGGTGAGCTTGAGCAGTTGGGGGGTGAAGAGGGGATCGCTATCGATGACCCGGGTGATCATCTTGGTTTTGCGATCAGGCGGGGTGTCGGACACATCGACACAGTAGCCGATGGCTTGAGAGTTGCCTCGACCGAGGGGAACGATCAGGCGTTTACCAGGGACAACTTCAGCCTGCAACTCTGACGGGATGCCATAGGTGAAGACCGTGGTCAGTGGTCGATTGAAAATGACTTGGGCATAGGCGACCGGCTTAGGCCCTTCGGGGGGCGTGTTGGCATCGGGGAACAAGAGGGCATCGGGCATGCCTTGATTATATAGCCTGACACAGGTTCCCCCGAAGTACTCGTCAGGCATATCATACCATCATGCCTACCTGGTCGTTTCCACATCTGGTTTTTCCTCAAGCAGCATGGGCACTGCTGTTCATCCCTTTCGTCTACCTGCTCTGGTGGTACGCCAGTCGGCAGCGTCGAAACGTGCTACGCCACTGGAATGATGCCGCCCTTCTGCCGCCACGCCGGTGGTTGGGTCGGATGCTGCTCGTGCAAATCACCCTCACTCTTATCTTGGCACTGACTGGACCGGAACTGGGAACGACAACGATCACCCCGACTACTTCCGCTCGTGATCTGCTGCTGATCATCGATATCAGCCAAAGCATGCTGGCTGAGGATCAGCCACCGCTCAGTCGATTGACTCGAGCTAAGCGGTATGCACTTCAATTGATCGACTATTTGAACACCTCTCATGCTACCACCCGTGTCGGGCTGGCGGTCTTTGCCGGCAATGCGAGGCTGCTCTGCCCGCCGACCGAAGATCGGGATCATCTGGCACAGTTGATTCGTGATCTCACCCCGGATAGCCTGGGTACCCAGAGTAGAATCACCGAAGCCAACGGTCTCAGCATCGGTACCAGTTTTGGCAGCGTCGCCAGGCTGCTTGTGGAATGGAATCTCAGCGATCCCACGGCACGTGATTTTACCGACTACCTCATCATCAGCGATGGCGACGACCTGACTGGAAAGATCGATACCGCACCCTTTACGAACGCAGGGCTGCAGATTCACGCGATGGCTGTCGGTGATCCTACTCTTGACTGGCCGATCCCTCAGGGGAATAGTTACCTGATGATGACTGATCCCCAGACAGGACTGACCCAGCGAGCCGTCACCCGACGGCAGGACGCGGTGCTGAAAACCCTTACCGATGCGACGACCGGCACCTTGATTGTGGAAGACAACAGCCCTGCCCCGGTGGTAACATGGTGGCAGGGGGCAGTGAGCCAGCGGCCCACTCGACCCCTGCAAAGCCAGGCCCGACAGATGCCTACGAATCAAGCCGGCTGGATCCTTGGCCTCGCCGGCATTTTTATGCTGATGGAACTTGGCTACGGAGGAGCCCGACGGCGGGAATGGTAAGACGCACCTCTATCCTTGGCATCCTCACACTCGCGCTGCTTTGTGCAGGTGCTGAGATCAATCATGATGCGCTGCGGTCGGGCTATGCGGCCTATCTGCGTGCGGAGTATGACACAGCCATTCGTTACTATGAGCAGGCGGTCAAAAGCAGTTCTGATCCGGGGCCGCTCGCCGGTGATCTCGGTTCGCTGTTCGCCAGGGCTGAGCGATATCAGGAGGCAGCCCTTTGGTTCAGTCGCAGTCTGGAGGATGCCAGTGGTGTGCGACGGGCCAGGTCTGCGTACGGCCTGGCTACTTCGCTGACACATCAGGGCAACAAGATGCAGGGTCGCCGAGCGGTGGCATTGCTACAGCAGGCTCTTCAGTCGTATGAGGTGGCCTTACGGGAAGTGGCTACGCTTTCGCCAAATGAGATTGCATCGATTTCTACACTGAAAGCCGATGCGGAAACTAACCGCAGCATCGCACAGGCCTTGTTGACTCAGAAACAGAAGGAACCTGAGCCGCCACAGCCTCCTGAGGATGAAGCGCCTCCCAGTTCGGCCGATGTTTCCATGAATGAAGCCGGAGGAGGAACCAGCAACGGTTCACGAGCTATGCCGTTGAATGGCCGCAACAGTAGTGGGAATGGGAATGAAACGGGCACTTCGGATTCCACGGCAGGCCGAGGCAATCTGCCACCACTCCCCGACAATGACCAGGCTCCGCCGCTCTCTGCCGAGGAGGCCCAGCGACGGCTTGACCAATTAATGCAACGGCTGCGCAAGCCACTGGCCCCTCATGCCGGCAAGCCCGGCACCAAGGATTGGTGACATGCAGCTTTGGGGTGTATTGCTTCTGTTGGTCAGTCTTCAGTCTGCCGGTCAGTCGCCTTCGGGGTCGGTCGTTCTCTCCACTTCACGCAATCATCCCTATGTGGGAGAAGTGATTGAACTCAAGCTGACCATACACTCGCCACCTGGTTCCATTCCGCTGAACCTGGTCATTCCCGGCCTCACTGCTGATGAAGTCTGGCGATTCCTGTTTGATAGCTGGCTGCATCAAGGCACCACTCCCCCGGCAAATGCTCTGCCTTTGAAGTGGCATGGCCGAGTGTTGTATGTTTCGCCCGTTCGGCCGGGTGAATATGAGCTTCGATGGAAGGCGCTGGTGGGCGCTCCTGGTGATGACAACAACCCCACTAGGCGAATCGGGCCGGTTCAAGTCGGTATGATGACCTCGAACCCGCTGACACTTGAGATTGAGCGCCCGCCGCTGCAATCCCCCTCACCAAACACCTGGGACCTCGGTGTGGGGAACTATCGGGTCAGCGCTCAGTGGCTCCCGGCTGAAGTGGTTCTGGGGGAAGAAACCCTGTTGAGCATTACCGTCGATGGCGCTGGGGCCAAGGAGAACATCACTCCGCCGCCACTCCGTACCCTGCCCGGCTGGGAGAGTGATCGATTCCTGCTCGAAGCATTGCCCGCCGGGTGGAAGAATGGGAATCGACTCTTTCGTTACCTCGTTCGTCCACGGCAACTGCGGGCTACGGTTCCGCCACTGTTTATCCGTTTCTTTGATCCGGAGCGATCTGCCAGCGTAACACAAACGATCACTCTGCCACCTCTGAGCATCCTCGCTGCCAAAGATGTCAGGAATATGGCGCCTGGCTCGATGATCGCTGACGCCCTGAGCCATCTGCCCGAATTCCGTGGCAAGAGTATCGAGCAGCACGTGCCTGACCACTGGTCAACCTGGTTGAACTTGTTGCTCTGGTTGCCGGTGGTCTGGTCAGGTATCGTCGTTGGCCGGATGGCACTGGAACGGTTTGCCCCTGGCTGGCTGCAGGAACGACGTTGGGAGCAGGCTGAGAGGCTGGCTCGTACACGCTTCAAGCAATCAGAGTCATTTCCCACACAACACGTTCGCAGCATCCTGGCTGCCTATCTGAGCAACGGCCTGGCTCGGCCCATCGACGAGGATTGGGAATCCTTATCTATCCATGCACCGCTGGCCCCACGACCGATTCAACCGATTCTGACTCACCTGCAAGAGCTTGAGTTCGGCCCCGGGGACGAACAGGCTGCCTCGCAACTTCACTCAGCAGTCAAAGAAGTATTCCAACTTCAGGAGACAGCATCATGAGTGTCCTCGTGGTCTGGTGCCTGTCATCGCTCATGAACGAATTGGAATCAAGCCCTCCAGCGGTGAATAATCCATCCGCATGGATAGCGGTGCTGCGCGACTATGAACGGCAGCATGGCCGCGACGGGTGGAGTTATCAGGAATTAAGCGAGGCCAGAGCCGCTGTCCTGGACCCGTACTACTCGGTAAAGGCTGCTTCAGGCTGGCAGCGGACACTGGTATCACTTTACCTGGATTACTATCTCGTGATCTTGCTCATGATTGTTGTCACCTGCGGCAGCCTGGCGTGGAACTACTCGAGAGGTCAGCGCTGGGGCAGCGTGCTCGTCGTCAATCTGATCTGGTTTGCGCTGATGTGCATGGCATTGCTACCCATACAACCTGGCACATACCCCACGGCTGTTGTGAAATATCAAGCCACTCTGCTGCGTGAAGGCAATGGGCTGAGTTACCCGGTCTTAGTTCGGGACCAGTCTCGCATTGCTCTGGCCGCTGGCGTAGAAGCCAGACTTCTGGCTGAGCGCAGTAACGGCTGGGTGCAGATCCAACTTTCAGATGGTTCTGTTGGCTGGGTACCGACAGAAGTTGTTTATCTGGTGCGATGAACGGACACTATTACTTCGCCTGAGCCATCAGTCTTTCCAACTGAGCTTGTCGATCTTTGCATTCCTGGTGTCGCAGCTTGACCGCATCGAGCCAGATGTTGGACTTTGTTGGAATTACCAGCGCTTCGTACCTGCGGAACCATTCAGAAGCAGCGGCATACTGCTCGGCGGGAGTCGGCATGCCAACGGGCCACACCGCTTTGGGATTACGGAGGTAGCGCATCTCAGAACGGATCGCCAGTTCCATCTTGGAAAGGCCCATGAAGTAGGTAATATGCTCGCGCACTTCAGGAATCGCCCATTCAGCACCCAGATTCGTGACCATGTTTCTCGTATTCTGTTCTTTCCACACAGCTTCCAATTGGTTCGCCAACTCGCCGTATTTTCGCAGCAGGTCTTGCGATTCTACGGTATCTCTTGGCGTCGCCCTCAACTGCTGTTCGTATTGTCTCAGCTCCGCATACTTTGGCAGAACAATTTCGAGAAAACCAACGCGAAAGGCCGATATCGCGTTAATCCCATCCCTGTGAAAGATATCAAGCATGCGATCCAGCTTATTCTCCAGTTGAGACAGGTTGGCAACGGCCTGATGAGGCTTGCCGCGCACCAGCAAATCTCGCCCCCCTGCAGGCTCCAGCCGCAAGCGGACAAACAAGCGATCAAACTCGTAATAAAGGCTCTGTTGCGATCCGGTCCGACCGATTTGTTTCTCTGCCTGCTGGGCCCATTCGGGAATAAATCGGGCATGCGGAATAACATTCTCAGTGAGTCGAGGATCGCGTCCTGTCGAGGATTCGCTGTAGTTTTGAAACACCAACCCTGGAAAACCCTGACGATTCGGGGCTGCCCAGGTTCTTACACTGTGCCCAGTTGACTTGAACCGTTCGACACGTCCAGCAGCATCATCCTTCAGTTTGACATTGATTTTCAGATCGTCAAAGCTTTTCTCCAAGATAGCCATGCGGGGAGCCAAGGCGTTGATTGGCGTCAGCAACACCAGTTCTGATTCAGCCAGTTGTGTCGCCGTAGGCGCATCGGGCCGAGTTGCCATCAAAGCAGGTTGCTTTTTCAGTTGTTCGTAGGTGGCAATAGTGCCTGCCGTTGGCCCCGGCACGGGTTGGCCCGTGTGGGGATCAAATAGATAGACCGATTTACCGATTAAAACACCTGCGAGGACAGGCACTTGATGGTTCTCCACCACATTGTCCTTCCGGATCTGGTTTTTGATCACCACAGCACAACTGTCAATGTCTGATTGATTCAACAGACTAATGAAAACACGCAGCCTGTCTTCAGCGGTGCCGGCACCGAGTCGCAGCACCTCATGAGCCGGCCAGTCCTTGATTCCGCTTGGATTGGCATGTAGAGCCACCTGTCGGGTGGTCCAGCCATACATGTGCTTTGTCAGAGCCAGCTTATATTCATCGACAGCTTGTTGATTGCCCTGAGCTGGCGCCTCGCCCATGTCATTTGCCAACGCCCGGTAAGCATCTCGAAAGAGCAGGCAGGAATCGAGGTAACTGGCATCTGAGACTGTGTTGAATAATCGGTTCTTAACCTGATCGATACGGCCTGCCTTGGCTAGATCGCCATTGACTTCGGCCAACATCTGCCGAAGCATCGCCTCATCGGCGGGGGGCATGTCTATTTCTTTGGAATTCCCCTGATGGTCGTAGTAACTGTTCAACTGCTCCACCACGCTGCGATAGGTGGACATGGTCATTTTTTCCGAGAGCAGTTGCCCCAGAATGGAAGCGATCTGATTATCTTCCTTTTGCTCTTTCATTTCCTGCACTTCGGTGTTGGTGCAGCCTGCCAACAGAGCAAAGAGCAACAGCAAGCAACTGATTCCACGCATCATCGTTCTATTCCAACTCGTCAGGAGAATCGGGGACTAGTTTGTCAGGGCGGCTCGTATCCGAAGACAGGTGGTTACCAGCTCGGGAAACTGTTCCAGGCGAAGCATATTGGGGCCATCGCTGGGAGCCTGATCCGGGTCTGGGTGTACTTCCAGGAAGACGCCATCGCAGCCCACTGCAGTGGCTGCACGGGCTAAGTAGGGCACCATTCGGCGGTCACCGCCGGAACGGTCGCCCGCACCCCCTGGAGATTGTACGCTGTGAGTGGCGTCAAAGATCACCGGATAACCATATTCCTGCATCTGCGGAATGGCCCGGAAATCGTTCACCAGCGTCTGGTAGCCGAACGAAGAGCCCCGTTCGGTGAGCAGAATCCGCTTGCAGCCCACTTCTTCGAGCTTTTTGACGACGTTTTTCATGTCCACAGGAGCCATGAATTGCCCCTTTTTGACGTTCACCACCCGCCCGGTTTTGCCGGCTGCTTCGAGCATATCGGTCTGCCTGGCCAAGAATGCGGGGATTTGCAGGATATCGCAGACCTGGGCGACATGCTCCGCCTGCCAGGATTCATGAAAATCGGTGAGGACGGGCAACCCGGTCTTCTTCTTGACTTCATCAAGAATGGCGAGCCCCGCCTTGAGCCCCGGCCCCCGGAACGACTTGCCGGAGGTGCGGTTAGCCTTGTCGAAGGAGGATTTGAAGACCAGGGGTATCTTCAGATCGCTGCTGACCTGGGCCAGCTTCTCAGCGATGGGGAGCAGGAACTCCCGAGATTCGATGACGCAGGGGCCGACGATCCAGAGGAGGGGTTTTCCTTCTCCGGCGGAACGGGCGGCATCGATGGGGACATTGGCGACGGGCATCAGGAATGGTCTCGGGTGATGCTGGTGTTATAAGGGTTTCGATGAGGGTGTCATCTTGAGATAACAGGAGCACTGGCCATTCAAGCTATGGCAGCACTTCTATGGCAATGTCGGTGCAGGCGGAAACGACCGTCATTGGGTCCAACTCTGTTTGCCGCACGCTGATGCAAAGGACCAGTTTGCTCATAGTAGTAAATAAGAATGCAGGTATCTAAATAGACGAGCATCAAGAATCCTGCCTTTGCAGCCAATCATCAATGGCATCGCCTTCACGCAACCATTCGATGTGTGCCTGCACTTCCTGTTCATTCATGAACTTAGCGCCGGATTGTTCTAACTCCCTCCTGCTTCTCTGCATGAACTGCCACAGGTCTTCATGTTGTGCAGGAGCAATTGTTTGAGAACGTAAGACCACCGTAACGCGCCCTGCAGGAAGCTGAGGCGGTTTATCCAATTCCAGGGTGCCATCGGCCTTGAGGGTGCCCTCAAGAACGGCTTCGTCGAGTAGCATGGATGGGCTCCTATCGCTCAGTGTATTGTAACTGATTTCTGACACTGTCAGTGATGATTTGGTTATGAAAAAGGGAGTTTTTGAAGGATATGTGTTATTAAAGGAAGTCACAGACGTGACGGGACTCCAGCCTAGAAGGCCTGACATTACCGAGTTACTTCAAATGCGAAATATCCCAAAGATGGATGCACCCATTCCCGCTGGTGGCCAGCGTCTTGTCATCAGGACTGAAAGCAAAGCCGGCAAGAAAGGCGTGTGGTGAAACGAGAGTATCGACCACTTTACCGGTTTCTACTTCGATGAGGATGATGCGTGGCTGGCCGATCTGTTCGGGTTTGATTTCATCCTCGTTCTGCAGCTCTTTGGGGATTTCCGCCCTCTGAGCCAGCGCCAAGTATTTTCCACTATGGGAAAGAGCACTTCTTACACCATATAACCGATTAGGTTCACTTGGCAGTGGAGTTGAGCGAACCTTTGTGGGTTTCGACAAATCAATCCGGTTGAGTTCGTATTGAAAACCATGTCGCTGTAAAAAAAGCAGTTCGCTCTTTTCATGAGACAACATCCAAAAGTAACTCTCCTTCGTGTCAGGAATCAGCACCCGGGGTTGAGAATTGGATTGCGATAAGTCCAGCAACATCAAGCGACTCGTAACATTCTTCCAATCGCCTTTACGAGGATAGATGTACTGGAGGTAGATCAACTGACGATTGGACATCAGTTCCTGGGGGTAACACTCGTTGAATGTCTCCTGAATGGGCCAGGAGCCTTGTTCCTGAAAGCGTACGCCATCCAGCAACTTGATTGATTTGAAAGAATCATCCTGAGTTTTCTCACAAGTGACAAAATACTTACCATCTGGTGAGAACTTGCCGAAGCCACTCAACCCGGCCGGCAATGGATGCAGTTTGCCGGTGCTCGTCTCGCCATAGAACGCTCGTCGTTTTGGGTGTGTCCCACGGGGGAACTCGCCCGGTGGCTCTTCTTCAATGACGAAGACCTGGTCAGTGGGAGAATGTACCAGCGTCACGACCCGACCTTGATCGGGACGGCTGTCCGCCCAAAGCAACTCGCCCGTCTCGATATTCCAGCGTCTGACGCTACCTTGAACAGGCAGGTATCGAACCATAGGCTGCTGATCTTTGTCGAAATGCTCAATCTTGCCGTAGCGTTCCTTGATAACGAGCATCGAACGTTCATCCGGCGTCATGTTCGCATAATTCGATGACCCCCGCCCACTCTTACCCGTTTCGATTTGCGTCTGGCGAGAACCAGTCGCTACATCATAGACAACGACATTGCCTTCCGGGTAGCCCCCAGCCCAGAGGCGTTTGCCATCCTTGCTGAACTGAAGGGAGGAAAAGCTGCTGTTACGATCAGGATGTTGCAGACTACGAACCAATCGATTCGATACTGCTTCCTCGACTGGAACCACCGGCAGCCTGCGGATGGCGACTTCACCGGTGGCAAATGGCTTGGCGAGAGCGGGCCAACTGGAGAAGTCGATGGATACTTGAACCTTGCCAGGAGGCACATCAGCGGGGACCCGCACGGGGCCATGTAGCAAATAGGTTCAGCAGCGCTCCTTCAACGTTTGCTTATGTTCATGCAGTCCAGAACCGCCAGCATTGGGAAACATCAGGGTAATGCGAGGGTGTTGATCCTCCGGGATGACTTTCTCGTAACCCAGCTTAGCAAAAGTGCCTGTTCCCCAGCCACGAGAACCCACGTTGAGAATGATGTCCTTCTCTGTGCCCTGAAACAGCTTCTGCCAGCCATCTAATTGAACGCTCCATTTGTTTCCGAAATGGACGATGCGTGCCTGTGCTGAATCGTTCTCCAGGAAAAGATAGCCTTCGTTATCAAACGGCCCAACAGTGCGGGGCACACGACCGTACGCACAACGACCAGTGTAGCCAGGTATCTCAAACTCGCCCCAGAGTTTCAAGACTTTTGCCTTCAGTGCAGCCCCTGTCACCACTGGTGCATCTTCGAGGTGTGTCAACTGATCAGGCGATGTTAAGGTGAATGCCAGCTTGTGATGCTTTACGCCGCCAACAGCGACTTCACCCAAGTTGAAATAGGCCTCATCCTGATCCGATTTCTCCTTATCCGCTTCGATTCGATCTTCGGGGTCGGTGAGATCACCGTTGCCATTGCGGTCGAAGTAAGCAGTCTTGCCATCCACCACCAGCCAACGGCACTGCTTCAGATCATCGCCGAAAACGAGAAGCAAGTATCCAGGCTTGCCCAAATAGTTGGGTTGCTTCTTAATAGTTCGAGGCAGTTTGTCCAAAGACGACGCGGGATCATCGAAGCCGGCGCTGATGTCGCAAAAGAAAAGCAACAATAGAGATGCAATGATGGTGTGGTAACACATAGACAATTCAAGCTGACAGATACCTCAGCATGATACCACCTGTAGTTCATGACCTTCAAGCATGAAGTTGAGATAGGGTTAACGAATTCACCTTCTGACTGCCTGAAACCAACTGCTACCATGGGCTACGCTCATAGAATTGAGACTGTTAGCGTTTCCTGGTTCTCCGAGACAACCATGCCCAACTACACCTACCATGACATCGCCAAGATGCTGGATCACTCGCTGCTTCAGCCGGTGCTCACCGACGCGGAGTTGGAGAAGGGTTGCAAGCTAGCCCGGGCTTATGATGTGGCTACGGTTTGCATCAAGCCCTATGCTGTGGCCATGGCCAAGAGGATTCTTGAAGGCAGCGATGTGGGTGTCTGCACCGTCATCGGTTTCCCGCATGGCAGCCCGGTGACCAAGATCAAAGTCCTTGAAGCCCAGGCGGCGATGGCAGACGGGGCCACCGAACTCGATATGGTCGTCAACATCGGCAAGGTGAAGTCGGGCGACTGGGATTATGTGAAGAAAGATATTGCAGAAGTCGTCGAAGCGGCCCATCGAGGCAAAGCTAAGGTCAAAGTCATCTTTGAGAACAGCATGATGGACAATGCTCAGAAGATGAAGCTCTGCGAAATCTGCGGACAAGTCGGGGCAGACTGGGTGAAGACCTCTACCGGCTACGGCGATGGCGGAGCGACTGACGAGGATTTGAAGTTGATGCGGAAGCACTCCCCCGCTCATGTGCAGGTCAAAGCAGCGGGCGGAGTGCGCACCTTCGAACGGATTCTGATCGTCCGAGACATTGGCGTTTCACGAGTGGGCGCCACCGTCAGCCCGGCCATTCTCGACGAGTGCCGCAAGACTTTGGGATTACCCGCCATTGAAGTGGGGAAGGTGTAACATGAACTCACGCATTCTGATGTACAGTGCCATGTGCGTACTCTGGCTGGGTCTGGCGGGGGCCATCTTCATGGGTTTCCACGAAGAGTTCCTGGGCCGTGCCGAGGACTGGAAAAAGTACCTGGCCATCGGTATCTGTGCGTTGATGATCTGTTTCAATCTGCTCCGTATCATTCGTATTCGCCAAGCTGATGCCCGAGCCAGGCAGACCCATGACCAACCCAGTTGATGCCAAGTTGCTCCTGATCGAGACGAGCGGAGCTGTGGGCCGGGTTGGGCTGGGCTTGGGCGAAGCCTTGCTGGCCGAAGCAGTCCTGGAAAACAGCCGACAGCATACTCGTGATCTAATCCCTCAGTGCAAGCGGCTGTTTGAAGAACAACAGTGGAAACCCGGCGACCTGGATGCTATCGTCGTCAGCATTGGCCCGGGAAGTTACACCGGGCTGCGTGTCGGCATCATGACCGCCAAGGCGATGGCTTATGCGTTGAACAAGCCGCTCCTGGCTGTGCCTACCTTTGATGTCATTGCCTGGCAGTGTTTTCAGGCACAGTCCCATCTGACTGCTCTCTCAGTAGTTGCTGACGGTCAGCAGGATCGAGTTTATGTTCAACAATTCTCCAGGGATATGACCACGCTTGCACCCTTGAGCATCTTCAACGGCGAGCAGTGGCGAGCGAGCTTGATTGCAGGAAGCGCCATCACCGGCCCAGGACTGAGGCAGCAACAAGCTAAGCTGCCTCCTTCCGTTCAGCTTCTCGATGAGCCGCTTTGGGATCCTGCACTCCCTTCACTTCTGGCCTTGGGCCACAGTCATCTACTTGAGAAAAAGTTCGCAGATTGTTTCAGCCTCGAACCGCTCTATCTGCGGGCTAGCTCAGCCGAGGAACAGTGGGCGGCTCTCGGAAAGTAACCTGGCTAAGCTGGCGAAGATAATCCCGATCTTCTTTGGATAACGATTGTACCACCTCACGTGGGATAGCCGAATAATGATGTGATGTATCGATTTGCTCCTCCCCTTACCAAGGGGAGGCTGGGTGGGGTCTAAGTTACAAAAGATTTACCCCCTCCAACTCCCCCTTGGAAAGGGGGAGAGAATAAAAAGGAACGCTTGATGTCGAGTATCGCTCCAGTTCGCCGAGGCTTCTTCGTAGGCCTGGGCGAGGTGTTCTACAACCTGACGGTGGCCTGGGGCGACGTCACCGATTTTGGCCTGCGCAGCTTTGGTTGGATGTTTCGGCGGCGAGCCGCTTCCAGTAACCTCGTCAGCATCTTCTTTCAGATCGGCGTGCGGAGCGTGCCTGTGATCGGCATCACCGGCCTGTTCATCGGCATGGTGCTGGCGGTGCAGAGCTATGGCGAGTTCATCCGCTTCCCCAGCATGAAGGGTTGGATGGGAGCAGCCATCAACCGCAGCGTGATTTGTGAACTAGGCCCGGTGTTGGCTGCGACCATGCTGGCCGGGCGCGTCGGCTCAGCTATCGCCGCTGAGCTGGGCACCATGCGAGTCACCGAACAGATCGATGCCCTTACATGCCTCGGCATCAATCCGATCCAATTCCTTGTCGTTCCCCGGCTCCTGGCCTGCATCCTGTTGATTCCCATGCTTACGATCCTTGCCGATTTCATGGGCGTCATCGGCGGGGCGTTCATCAGCACGCAGCACTTCGGTATCGAACCCCACCAGTATTGGACGATGTCGCAGCAGAAGATCGGTCTCTGGGATATCCTGACCGGGCTCTTCAAGTCGTGCGTGTTTGGCGCCGCCATCGCCATCATCAGTTGCCACAAGGGATTCCACAGCAGCGGCGGCGCGGAAGGGGTAGGCAAAGCGGCGACCGAATCGTTCGTGCGCTCCTTCGTGGCGATCCTGATCATCGACTTCTTCCTGGCGATGTTCTTTAATTCGCTGCACGATCATCTCTGGCCACGGACTTAAGGAGCAGCCGTGTCCACGAAACCACCTTCGACGCTTACGTTCAAGCTGCCTCCGCCGCCCGAGCCGATTGTGCGCTTTGAGGACGCTTCCATCTGGTTTGGCGATCAGGTGGTGCTGCGGAACATCACGCTCAATCTGGAAAAGGGGCGCACGCATGTGATCGTGGGGGAAAGCGGTTGTGGCAAGACGGTGATGCTCAAGCTCATCATTGGCCTCTTGAAAGCGAGTCAGGGCCTGGTCACGATCGACAATAAGCAGATTGCTGACTTGACCGAGAAGGAACAGGTCAGGGAACGGCTCAAGATCGGCTTCGTGTTCCAGGGGTCAGCCTTGTTCGACAGCATGACCGTTTTTGAGAACGTCGCTTTCCCGCTGCGGGAACACACGCAGATGAAGCCAGGTGAAATCGAACAGGCAGTCAAAAGCAGGCTGCAGGAAGTAGGCCTGCCCCGCGGCGTCGAACGCAAACGGCCCGCTGAGCTGTCGGGCGGCATGAAGAAACGAGTCGGCGTGGCCCGGGCCTTGATGCTTGACCCGGAGGTCATGCTCTACGACGAGCCTACCACCGGGCTTGATCCGATCATGACAGATGTCATCAACAATTTGATCCAGCAGACCCATCAAAGGCGCGGCGTGACCAGTGTCGTGGTGACACACGACATGAAAACCGTCCGCAAGGTGGCTGACCGGGTGGTGATGCTCTATCCCGTCAATCGACTCGATCACAACGAGCCGCAAGTGATCTTCAATGGCGTGCCTAACGATCTGCCCATTTGCTCGGATCGTCGGGTGCAACAGTTCATCCGGGGCGAAGCCTTCTTCGGCAGCGACCGGCTGGACATTGCCACCGAGGATATTCACGGCGCGGAGGATGTGATCCAGTAAGTAGCTAGTAGTAAGTAGCTAGTAGCAAGGAGCTATTAGCTAGGAGAATACGACGAAGAAGAATGTGAACTCAGGACTCAGCACACAGTACTCAGGACTTGAAAGCCATGAACGAACAAGCGATGAAATTCCGACTGGGCATCTTTGTGCTGGGCGCGGGCGTGCTGCTGGCTGTGCTCATTGTCCTCTTTGGAGATCTGCCCGATCTCTTCCGGGGGCAGCAGCGGTTTGTCATCCAGTTTGCCCAGGCTCCGGGCATTGAAGCCGGTTCGCCCGTTCGCAAGTCGGGGATACGCATTGGCGAAGTGAGCAGCTTCGCGCTCGATCCTGAAACGGGTGCTGTGTCGGTCGCTATCGTCGTGGATCGCAAGTTTCAGCTTCGCAAAGGGGATGCTCCGGCTATCGGTCGTGGCCTCTTGGGCGATACGAGCATTAATTTTGTCCCCGTGGGCGACATGAAAGTTCCGGGCGATCGTGAAGTAGCTCCGATCGGCTTCGTCTTCGAAGGCAAATCGAGTGATATCTTGTCGAAGATCGGCGCTGCTGCCAACGACCTGGTGCCCGCCTCGCAGGCGGCCCTCGATGAACTGCGCGAAGTCTCGAAGAAGATCAACGAGATGCTTCCCGAAGTGAAGCGCACCATGCAGGAAGCCCAGGTAGCCATGAATAAGGTGGGCAACGCCGCCGAGAGCGCCGACAACATCATGCGGAGCAATCAGGATCGCATTACCAAAGCCATCGATAATGTCAGCGTCGTTTCGGAGCGGTTGGGGAACTTCTTGACCCCGGCTATGACTCGCCGAGTCGACACCATCCTGTTGAATACCGAAACTTTCAGTGCCGAGTTGGCTGCTTTTATGAACGATGAGAATCGCCGTGCCGCGACGCAAACGCTCAAGTCGGCACAGTCGGCCATGGATCGTTTTGCTCTGGTGATGAACGATGAGAACGTCAAGAACATCAACACCGCACTGAAAAGCGTGCAGGAGATCAGCGCCTCAGCCACGAACACGTTCAAGAACATTGATAAGAGCATGGTCAACGTGGAAAAGCTGGTCAACAATTCCAATGAAGCAGTCGTCGATGTCCGCAAGCTGGTGAACAACCTGAACACCCGAGTCGATTCGGTCGGGCCGCAGCTTGATTTGACATTGAAGGATGCCAGCTCAGCCATGAAGCGATTCACGACCTCTGCCGAGAAGCTCGACGCTGTCTTGACCGATATTCGAACATTCACGAAAGACCTGGGCGAACGAGGACCGGGAATCTTGAAGAACATCGACGATTCGTCAGCACGAGTCGGTCAGATGGTCGTCGATGTGGGCACGTTCGCCCGATCACTCTCTCAGGGTGATGGCACCATTCGCCGGCTAGTAATGGATCCGGGGCTTTACAACTCGCTGAACGAAGCAGCAGCCAACGCCAGCCGCAGTGTCAGCCGACTTGATCGCATCCTGTACGATATGAGCATTTTCTCCGATAAGCTGGCCCGGCACCCGGAACTCATCGGCGTCAGCGGAGCGATTGCACCGAGTTCGGGGATTAAACGGTAGGATGGTTGTCATCATGCTCCGCGTAATGAAGCGGAGACTAGTCCCATCACGAAATGTAAATCTCTCCATGAGTTGGTGTTCGCGATTTATCGTGTCTGCGCGACGGACGCTTGTTGCCGAACACGATAAATCGTGAACCCCAACATCAGCATGATCATCTGCCCTGCAACACCTTCAATATCTCACCAGCGTCGTTAGCCACCGCTCTGGGTTGCTGAGCGTATCGACCTGGCTTGGTTCCCATGTGATACCCCACGGTCACATCGGGGTCTTTCAAAGCATGGGCAGTGAGTAGACACACCACGCGCTGGCCCGGTTCGGTGATGCCTTCTTCCATCAACTGCTTCGCCCCAGCCACGCTGGCAGCACTGGCTGGTTCACAGCCGAACCCGCCACGAGCTACCTGGGCCTTGGCATCGAGGATCGCTTCATCGCTGACGGCACGGACGACGCCATTGAGGAACGCCACCGCTCGCAGCGCCTTCGGTAGGTTCGCCGGGCGATTGATGGCTATCGCAGATGCTACCGTCTTAGGTAGAGCGTGCTGACGATCCAGTTCAGCGTAGTACTTATCCACTATCGATTGATCCCACTTGCCTTCGTTCCAGTGCAGGCCGCGCTGGTTGACCAGTTGATCAAAGGTGTTAGCTCCCTCAGCAACGATGACCGCCAGGCGGGGCAGCCTGGTGATGAGGCCCAGTTCATGGAGTTCGAGGAAAGCTTTGCCGAAGGCTGCGGTGTTGCCGAGATTGCCACCGGGGGTGATGATCCAGTCGGGCACCTCGCCGCCTAGCGATTCGAGGATGCGGAACATCACCGTCTTCTGCCCTTCGAGGCGGAAGGGGTTGATGCTGTTGACGACATAGAGCCTGGCCTGGGCGGACACCTCGCGCACCCGTGCCAGGGCATCGTCAAAGTTGCCTGCGATTTGCAAGGTGAGCGCTGCATGATCGAGCGCCTGGGCGAGCTTGCTTTGGGTAAGCTTACCGGAGCCGACGAAGACGACCGCCCGCATCAAGCCGGTGGCTGCGGCGAAGAGGGCCAGGGAGGCGCTGGTATTGCCGGTGGAAGCACAAGCAGCCTGCCTGGCCCCGACCATGTGAGCGTGGGTGAAGGCGGCTGTCATGCCATTATCTTTGAAGCTGCCGGAGGGGTTCATTCCTTCGTGCTGCAAGAACAGGTTGTCCGCATCGAGGCCGATATATTTCGCCACTTGGGGCGAGGCTAAGAGTGGCGTGTTGCCTTCGCCGATGGTGACGATCTGATCTTCACTAGCAAAGGGCAGTAGTTCCCGGAACCGCCAGACGCCACTGCGGTTGCCGGCGTTCATTACCTCAGCACGCCGTTCGCGCCAGACATCCCAGCCGGGTTGTTCGGGGAGTGCATTCCAGTCGTAGACGACATCGAGCAGGCCGCCACACTTTGGACAGGAAAAGTCGGTCGTCTCCAGACCGACGGCGCCGGTGCAGGAGGGACGAACACAGCGAAGGGTGACGTAGTTCATGAGGGAATTGTATGAGCGAGCGATTTGCTTAGGAACCGTCTGACGAAAGACCGTGCCACACTCCGGCGTGTACTCAGCCGGGGTGTGGTTGCGAGGCTCAGCAAGCCATTCACCACATCAATGTAACGGCGTCTTGTGCAATGCAACCACACTCCGATGTGAGTACACATCGGAGTGTGGCACAGTCTTTATTTGGATTCAATACCAAGGATGTGCTTGAGCACTGGCAACACCAGCCTTGCACGTTCGAGGTTGATATTCGGCTTATCAGTCGCACTTACCTGCTTCGTCGAACTCCCCACGGTATTGATATGCTTCACCTTCTCCCCCATCGCCCGACGTTCCGGGCCGGTGAAGTCAGCGAAGG
Organism: Gemmatales bacterium; assembly: GCA_035430005.1. Taxonomy (GTDB): domain Bacteria; phylum Planctomycetota; class Planctomycetia; order Gemmatales; family HRBIN36; genus JAEUIE01. The sequence goes on along the minus strand of DAOMFV010000031.1, from coordinate 23,816 downwards.
CTCGGCGGATGAGGGGAACCATTTCGATGAACGTCGTTTCGGGGAGTTCGATCAACCAGCGATCGAGGATACGCCAGAGTTCATCCTGATGAATCAGTACCATGCCTGAACCTTGGAGCAGCCCTGTCGCCCAGGCGGCAACGATGCTTGGTTCATTGACCGTAGACAACGCCAACCGACAGACACGATGGAACTCTTCATCTCCCAACCGGCCTTTCTCAAGCAGAATCCGGCAACAGCGGCCACGCAGCAGGCCATGTACGTCCTTGCTCATCAGATGATGTAGTTGAACAAGCCAGGCGTCGAGCAGGCCTTGTCGCTGTAGAAGCTCCAGCGATTGCTGGACTCCATCGATGTTTCCAGTCATCTGCTTGGCAGCGTCATCATCCAGCGAACTACAGGCAGGAAGCAGGCCGACGAAGATGCGAGCCAGCAGACCTTCGAGGATCGGCAGCACCTGATCGGCTTGCGTCTGGCGAACGTCACTGTAGCGGGCGATACGGGTGAGGGCGGGAACAGCCTGCATCAACTGCTGCACATCAGTGGAAGCTGCGGCCCGGTTCTGCACCAGGGATAAGATTACCGGAACAACAGCATCCAACTGGGCCAACAACACCTTGTTCAAGAGTTGCGACAACACAGCCACATCGGTGGCCTTGTTGGCTGAATCGATGGTTTTGTTTGCCGCTGCCTGCTCAACCGTAGAGCCCCAGAGGTTGGCGTCGATGATCTCGACCGCCAGTTCGGGCTTCCAGGTGAGCTGCCAGTATTCGTGGAAGGTCGAAGACTTGGCCATCTGCTGAGGTTGCAGCACCGCCCACTCAATACCCAGCAGATCGAGGCGATGAAAGAGGGCACTGCGGGCAAGGTCGTTGTCTTTGCGAAGATCAAGATCAAGGGTTTTGATCTCAGTCGTCCGCTTGAGCCGGAGCGTCTTCTGCTGTTGTTCCAGATCACGGGCGATGGGCACGCTGGCACTGTCGTCGGGCACTTCGCCGATGACATCGCCCACTTCCAGTCGATCATGAATGAGCTTGAGCGGCGAGGTGTTGCCATGACAGAGAACGGTGAGAATGGCTTCGTTGAGTTCAGTCAGCCCCGGCGACCGGAGATCACGGATGGCAGCAAGGGCATCAGCCAGCCGCAGCGATTCGATGACGCTGGCTGAGGAGGCATCGAGATCGGCTCCACGCAGCAGCCTGGCTGCACCGGTCATGAAGTGCAACGGTGCAGCATCACGGGCCTGCCAGATGTGGCTGTACCATCCGGGGGACTGCATGCCTGCCCCGTAACCACTGCGGAAGCTGAGCCGGGAATGGGACCAAGGTATCCAGGTGGCGAGGGTCTTGGTTTTGGGCAGACCTTTGAGGCGGGCTGCATCGTCCTTGATGGGGAAACTGTCGAGCGATTCTTGGGTCAGTACCGGCGCATGATAGGCACCACAGATAACAACGATGTTCGGGAACAGTTCTTTTCGGACGCCGCGCAGGACTTGTCGCATGTGAGCTTCACGCAACAGGTCACGCTCCGGGGCCTGTGGATACTCTTGCCTGACTGCTGACATTGCTTCGAGGATGGCCTGGAACAAGCCCGTGGCATTGTCCCGGCGTTCGACCTGCTGTTCCCACCAGAGTTCGTGGTCGGCGAAGCCTGCAGCCTCGGCGAGCACAGCAATAGGGTCAGTCCGCCAGTGGGGTTCCTCTTCTTCTTGTTGTTGCGATTCTGATTCGGATAGCTCGGCAGGAGCCTCGCCCTCCCCCACATTCCCGTCCTCCGTTTGCTTCGCCAACTGCATCGTCTGGGGCAAATCCATCAACCGTATGGTGATCTTATTCTTGAGTGCCCACTGCATCGCCTGCCATTCGGGGGAGAACTCGGCCAACGGGTAGTAGACACCCCGGCGGGGTTCATCGGGCGGGTAGAGCAGCATCGCTACGGGAGGCTTCATCTGCTCATGCCCGGCTTGCGAAAGAATCTCTTCTGCGTCGGCGGGACCTTCCATGACGATGACATCGGGCTTGATCTCATCCAGAGCCGTCAGCAGACTGCGAGTACAGCCGGGGCCATGATGCCGTATGCCAAGGACGTGCCAGCTCATTCGGTGACCTCACGAGCAGCCCGGTACAGATCTTTCCAGCCTTCGCGCTCTTTGACGACGGTTTGCAGATATTCCTGCCAGACGATGTTGTCCTGCACGGGATCTTTGACGACAGCCCCGATGAGGCCAGAGACCAGATCGCCAGCCCGCAGCACGCCATCGCCGTAGAACGCCGCCAGGGCCATGCCGCCATTGACGACGGAGATAGCTTCGGCTGTGGAGAGGGTGCCGCTGGGAATCTTGACCTTCGTTTTGCCGTCATTGGTCACGCCAGAACGCAGTTCACGGAAGATGGTGACAATCCGACGAATCTCTTCGAGGGCCGGCTTCTCGGCGGGCAAGTCCAAGGCTCGGCCCAACTGCTCGGAACGCTTTTGGACGATGACCAATTCATCTTCCAATCGATCTGGAACCGGCAAGACGACGGTATTGAACCGCCGCATCAGGGCGCTCGAAAGTTCGTTCACACCCCGATCACGGTTGTTGGCGGTGGCTATGATGTTGAAGCCCTTGGTCGCCTGGACTTCGGTGTTGAGTTCGGGGATAGGAAGCAGCTTTTCGGAGAGGATGGTGATGAGGGCATCCTGTACTTCGCTGGGGATGCGGGTGAGTTCCTCGACCCGGGCGATGCGGCCTGATTCCATCGCCACCATCATCGGGCTGGCGACGAGAGCATTGCGGCTGGGGCCTTCGGCCAGCAGACGGGCATAGTTCCAGCCGTAGCGAATGGCGGTTTCGTCGGTGCCGGCTGTGCCTTGCACTAGAAGAGTGGAGGTGCCGGAGATGGCGGCAGCGAGATGTTCGCTGACCCAGCTCTTGGCGGTGCCGGGAACGCCGAAGAGCAGCAGTGCCCGGTCAGTGGCGAGAGTGGCGATGGCAATTTCGATGAGGCGGACGTTGCCGATGTACTTGGGGGTGATTTCATAGCCACTTGGAAGTTTGCCGCCAAGGAGGTAGGTCTTGACTGCCCAAGGAGAGAGCTTCCAACTGGGAGGGCGCTGGCGGTCATCAGCCTTGATCAGCTCAGCCAACTCTTCGGCGTACTGCTGCTCGGCCTGGAGGCGGAGTTTGGTTTCGGTGCTGGCCAGGTTGTCAGTTTTGGTCTTCGACACCATGTTCCTCATTAGGTAGCTGAAGTCGTGAGACTTCAGAGCAATCGCCATGTCGTCCGGACCGAAGTCTCACGACTTCGGCTACTTCGGTGCGACCATGTTTGCATCTCGTGCCAGCACCCAGCGGCCATCGGTGAGTTTACGATAGACTGCCAGGGTGTAGCCAGCAAGGTGCTTCGATTCCCCGCCTGGAGGTGTGATGGATATTTCTAATCTGCTTCGGGCATAAGCAAAATCACCGACGACGACCACTTCATCCATGACACCTGTGCCGCTGATGTCGATCTGCTTCATCTTCTCGAAGCCGGCTGCGAATTCTTTCTTCCCGAATGGGGGTTGGCCGGGAGTGAGAAAGACAATGTCGTCAGCCATCATGTTCATGATGGCTGGCAGGTCTTTGGCTGTGGTTGCTTTCAGCCAGTCTTGCTGGAGGTTGCGGATGGCTTGTTCGTCGGGGGACATGGTTGCTCCAGAGTTGCCATCACGCTCCGCGTGATGGTCTGGTTGGTAGTCATCACGCTCCGTCGTGATGATCGGTGGGTTGCTGCCATCTACGAAACGAATGCGATACGTCGAGTCGCCGCTCCCTCACGCGGAGCGTGAGGGCAACTCTACACCCCCAGTTCCTTGATGGTGCAGATAGTGCGGAACTGGATGCCCATCGATTCGAAGCGTTCCCTGGCACCGGCCAGGCGATCAACGATACCGACGACGGCGAGGACTTTCCCACCAGCTTCTTGAATCGCTTCGATGGCGGTTACCACAGAACCGCCCGTCGTGAAGACATCTTCGCAGACGGCGACGTTGCCACCTGAGGGCAGGACGCCTTCCACGGTCTTCTGCAAGCCATGCGTCTTGGCTTCCTTGCGGGTGAAAAAGCCTTCCATTTCTTTGCCCATCTTGTGGTAGTGCATCGTAGCTGCGACGGTGATCGGCAGGGCACCGACAGCCGGGCCGCCGATGGCGACGATGGGTAGATCTTTGGTCAGTTCGTAGATCGCTTCGCCGATCAGCGTGGCAGACTGGCCATGCAGAAACAGTGACCGGGCATCGATGTAGTAGTTGCTCTTCTGACCGGAAGCGAGGATCACTTCCTTGTGGATGATGGCCCGTTTCTTGATGAGATCGAGGAGTGCGTTGCGGTTATTCATGGTAGAGAAATCCGAAGATGAAGCGAGTTGTTCCTGCCGTTATCTACTCACCACAATATCCCAGCCGATCCACATGATGGCAAGGTCGGCACAGAGGTGGGCGATCCAGGCGCCGAGGATCGAGCCGGTGTATTGGTAGATGCAGCACCAGATGAAGCCGCCGAAGCCGATGCCTAAGCTCAAAAGCAGTGTCATGAGCCAGCCATACGATCCGGGCAGAAAGGCCCAGAGAACGATGACGTGGTGCAGCATAAAGCCAAGCGAACTGATGAGGGCGGCATAGAGCCAGGGGATAGCTGTCTTCAATCGACCAAAGACGAACCATCTCCAGTAGTATTCCTCAAAGGCTGAATGCAGGATGCTTAAGAGACCAGCCATGATGATGAAGGTGTTGAGCGAACTCACCCCGGCATCATCGAGCTTGGTCTGCACGATGGCCCCGGTGCCGGCCAGCAGAGTCGTGTCTTTGAGGAAAACGTAGTAAGCGACCAGGATGGCAGCTACGGTGAAGAGGCCGAAGTCGAGGCCCAGCCGCATCGATAGTTCATGACGGCGGACAGTCCTGGCCGGCGGAGTTAACACATCGCTTCGCATGGCCTGGTAGCGCAGCCAAAGAAACCAGCCCAGGGGCAGCAGACCGAGTACTACCTTGGAGCCAAGGTAGAGGATACGGGTGAAGGTCCCCTGCCCTGCGAAGAGGACGAAGTACATCCAGGTCATCACCATCGGCGCCAGCAGCGCGATGCCCATGACAACGCCATCGGATTTCCAGGAGAAGGGGGAACGCATACCAAGGAGCCAGAAGTAAGGAGCCAGAAGCCAGGAGAGGTCAGGATAAGGAGTCTATGGCTTCTTGTCTTTGATCGTTGTTAGCCGCCCAATCGAAAGCGGGATCACCGGGAAGAACAACCTCGAACTAAATGGGTTTCCTGACCAGAAACCTTGCAGGCCAGAGCACGATCAGGATCAGAGCCAGGTAAAGAGATTCGCTCCACCAGCGCTCCCACCAAACCGAGGGAATTTCGTAAAGGGTCCAGAACTGCTGGGGAGGTTGTTTACTGTTATTCCATTCACCAAGATACTCAATACCAAGGAGGAAGCGTGCGTTTGAACTTAAGAATAGGGCCTGATGCCCAAAAGCAGTCAAACCGGTGAGTTGTCTCAACAACCGACCAGTTTCAAAATCGTAAACGAGATAATCTTGTTGCCCCGCAGCTTCAGGAAGCTTCCCGAAGCGAATGAGATTCTCCGCAGAGTTCCAGAGTTTCTTCCACGTGGGCAATATTGGTTGATGTTGCCCTCGGATGCCATGCTGAATCAGGAACTCATTCCGAACGAATATCCAATCTTTGCTGATGAAGTCATGAAAAGGATGGCTCTTGTCAGGCTCCAAGGTGCCCTTGGCCAGGTCAAAGTGAAAGCATTCCAGCCTTTTGATGGAGACACCGTTTTCTTTGTAATATGAGTCCTGCACGAACAGGTCGGACTTCAAGAGATGGCCGATGCCATCATAGCCTCCTGGTTTTTCCATCGGCTTTCGCAACAGACTCTTCCAAGTACCAAGCTCCACGATTTCAAGTTCGTACGGCGGCGAGGTTTTGTCTTCCTTCTTCCTTTCCCATGATAGCAACAGATACCGTTGATCAGCCGAAACTCTGCAGTGGTGCAACGTCAGTGCAGGGTCTCGTTCAATGGCATGCAGCACATCTCCAGTGGTGAGATCGTACAAAACAGCTTTTCCGGATTCGTTTCTGGAGCCATCGATGCCCCAGTGATGCTGATCTGCGGGATTCTTCAACAGGTAATAGATCCAACCCCCCGGCATGTTTTTCCAGCTGAGGCATTCTCCGCTTTGGATATCGTAAAAGCGAATCCCCAAAGTTGTTTCAACGTACAAAATGTTATCCTGTATGAGATGGACTCGATAGCTGTAATGAGGCGACCCCGTCATGTCGGGTTTGATCAGGGAAAGATCGTCAGGCATTTTCAGTGGATATTCAGCTTCAAGCGTTCCTGTGGCCAACTCCCATCGTTGAAGTACTGGCCTGGGAGGACTATTTATCCCAGAACAATCCTTGATGCTGTACACCTTTTGGTTGTCGGGTGAAAAGCCAAGTGCCTCCGTATTGGCTGATTTCTGTAGCACTCGCCATTGGGGTGTAGGATGGCCGTACCAAAAATAGAGGGCCAACAGCAACAGGCCCAGAAGGGCGAGCGCATCGAAAGCCAATCGGTATTTCCGGTATCGTTTCATTTCAGGCCAGGCTGCTACAGGTGCTAAAACGCTTCTATCTCCCCTACTTTAACATTTCCGTCGCTGTTTGTGCCTGCATTTGTTGTAGGTGACCTTATTTGCGTAACCTGCTTGCCACTATTCCCCTTGACCCCTTCATCCATGAAGGCTATCCACCCGATACAAGATGGTAAGTATCCATCTTTCTCATGCTTTCCCAAGCCCGAGATGCGTTAGGGGGGAACGTCCGTGGAGTATGTCGAGCCGGTGGTCGAGGCCCAGGCGCTGACGAAAGTCTATCAGCGTCGCCAGATCGCCCTCAACAACGTGACCATGACCGTGCCGCGCGGCTGCGTGCTCGGACTCTTGGGGCCTAACGGGGCTGGCAAGACGACGTTCCTTCGTATCATCCTTGGCCTGCAACGCCCTTCGTCCGGCACCATCAAGGTCTTCGGCTCCAAGATGGGGCCTAACAACAGCGCAGCCCGCCGACGGATCGGCTACATTCCTACTCACGCTGAGTTTCCTCACGGCATGACGCCGCTCGAATACCTCGACTACTGCGGTAAGCTCTTCGGCCTGCGCGGCGTGGTTCGCAAGTCACGCTGCGCCCAGATGCTGCGTGCTGTCGGTCTGCAAGACGCTGCCGGTATGTCGATGACCGGCTTTTCCAGCGGCATGGCAGCGCGACTGAGTGTCGCGGCCAGCCTGATCAATGAACCCGAACTGCTCATCTGGGATGAACCCACTCACGGTCTCGATCCGGAAGCCAGGCGCTCCATGCTCGAACTGATCAAGCAGCTTTCGAGCGAGAAGACGCTGATCGTCTCCAGTCACAACCTTTCCGATATTGATGAAGTGTGCAGCCATGCCGCGGTGCTCAGCCGGGGTAACCTCCTTTTTCATGGCGACCTGGCTGACATGAAGGGAAGCGGCGGCGGCTGTTTCTCCTTCGAACTCGAACTCGACTGCGATGTGAAGACGACTTCCCGCACTGCCCAGGCCCTGCGCGATCAGAAGATCTGCAATTCAATCGATTCGCAGCAACGTCGGATCACCGTTCATCTGCCTGATGATCAGCCCAATACTCTAGTTCTGGCACAAGTCTTCCAGTCCCTCTCCGATTTGAAGGTGAACGTGGTGGACGTTCGAGGGATGGGCCAGGGAACCGAAGCAGCCTTCCTCGATCTGGTCGAGAAGGAGGAATCGAATGGCCTCGTCAGCCTCTATCGCAACGCCGCCTAGCCGCTGGTTGCCGCTCTGGTCGATCCTGGAAATGGATTTGAAGCAGACGGTCAAAGGGTGGCTCTATCGCATGAGCCTTCTAGTGGTGCTCATCATCAGCGTGGGCGTGCTCCTCAACCGTGCCGCGGTGCATCGGGAAGCGGGCGTGGTGCAGTACGCCTCGGTTCACGTGGGCGACTTCCTGCATTACACCGTCATCTTCGGTGCCGCACTCAGTGCCCTGTTTACTGCTGGAGCGATTGCCGGCGAACGAGGCAACCTCATTGATAATACGCTGTGCCGGGGCGTGGGCCGCTGGCATTTCTTTGTCGGCAAGTTGGCCTCGCGCAGCGTCGCTGTGCTGGGTGGGTTCCTGCTGGTCGGTTTTATCTTCATGGTCGCTTCGGTGTTCATCCTCAAGAGTGATCTCGATTTTGATCACTGCATGGTGGCGCTGGTGCTGGTCGGTTCCATCCTCTGGCTGATGATCTCCGCTACGATGGCGGTCAGCGCCTCGGTCAACAACACCCTGCTCTGCCTGGGTATCGTTCTGTTTGCGCTCTATGGGCTGATGGCTCTGCTTTGGCTGGTGCCTATGGGCAACTTCACGCTGATTCGCTTCCTCAACACGCTGCCGATGATTATTCGGTCAACTGATGCCAACTCTCCGCCCGGCACCTATGTGCTGCCGATGTTGCCTTATTTGAAACTGGCCGGGTACATCGCGCTGACCGGCTGCGGTTGCGCAGCGGTGGGGATGTGGTACTTCATGCGTAAAGATGTTTGATATTTAGCCCCGGCTCATTAAGCCGGGGGACGACGTGCAAAAGTAATATACACTATTACGTAACAGGGCCGGGCCTATTCTATCTCGCTAAGTAGCGATTCGCCGTAGTGCCTTATTCTCTCAATGAGATATGATCGCTCATCCGCGTGATCGTCCCCCGGCTTGAAGAGCCGGGGGCTAAATGTCATACATTGCTGTTGGCTTTTCTACATCATAGGAGTCACGTCATGGGTCTTCTCGGTTCACTTCTTGGTGCAGCGTCGGGTAAAGGCGGCGGAGCGTTGTTGACCAATATTCTGGGCCACTTGGCCGGTGGAAGCGGCATGGGAAAGAACATTCCTGGTGCAGCCGGTGGTATCGACCTGGGCAGCCTGATCGGCAAGTTACAGAAGGGCGGTCTGGGGGATGCGGTGGGTTCCTGGATCGGCATGGGGAATAATCTGCCGGTCAGTCCCGATCAGTTGGGCAATGCGTTTGGCAAGGATCAACTCAAAGACATCGCTACCAAGCTGGGCATTCCATCAGATCAACTGACACAGATACTGGCCCAACATCTACCTAAGGTGGTGGATAAGCTCACCCCCAAAGGCCAGATTCCGACCGGAGACGTTTCAGGCGACCTCGACGAGTTGGTCAAGAACACGAAGTTCGATGATCTCGACAAGCTCATTGCGGAGTATGAGGCGAAGAAGTAACCAATTGCTCTGTTTAGCCCCCCGTCTTGAAGAGCCGGTGGCTAAATGACTAAAACTCCACCCGATACCGAATCGACAACTGTCTTCGTAGGTTGGCGGATTCATCGGTGAGTTGTCGCCAGAGTTCGAGGCGTCTTCGGGCGCCACGGGCCAGCACTTCGGCTTGTTTGCCCTGAATCTCGGCATCATTGCTGGTGACATTGACGGTGGGGGGCGTGATGTAGGGCCTGACCCAGAGACCGGGAGGAGAGAAAGGATCGCCAGGGTTGTTGGGGTTCCATGGCCCAATGTTGTATTGGCCCATGAAGAAGCCGGGGATGACCTGCACCCTGACCTTGCGGCCCCCTTCGACAGCGTTGGCTTCGATGATCGACTTCCGCAGCGCATCAGCGATTTCTCGCAACTTGGAGCTGGCGAACCCGGCGAACTTCACGAGGTCTTCGTCGACCCCCTGTACCGAAAGGAAATCAATTCGTGTCGCCGCTTTCTCGTAGGCGAGCGCAGCCAGGATCATATCGTTCTTCTGGTCAGCCGTGGCGTGGGCTTCATTGGCTAGTTCACGGATCGACTTGAAGAACTTCTGGCTGACTTGGACGGAAGGTTCGAGCGGCGCGCCATTTTTTACGGGAACCTCTCGAGGAGCCATCGCGGCACCGGTAAAGGGAGGCACCAGTTGCATGACGTTCCGCAATCCCTTGATGGTCAGTGTCGAGGTGATCAGAAACGTCTTGTCTTGAATGGCAGCATTATTGACAGCAAACTCATCGAGATCGCCACCCATATCGGCATAGCCTGCCAGTACCAGGGCGGGCAGCACCGAAGCGAACGGCTTGATGTTCTCGCCAAAATCGGCAGCGAGAGTAGCCTTGATGCCCTGATCAAAGCGAACGCCAATGCGAATGCCGCGGGAACTGGTCAACACCCTGGCGAGTGCTTCGAGATCGACCTTCTTTTCTTTCAGCATGGCCGACTGTGCCAGGTAGCGTCGGACCGACTGAGGATCGAGGGCGTTCTGCATATCGATGGCGACAACAATGTGGTAGCCATCATTGATGGCGGCATGGGCCTGTTGCAGATAGGTGGAGAGCACAGGAGCATCGCTGGCTTGTGCGAAGCGCGCCCAGCGAGCGGTCTCCTGACGATGAGCGGGGCTGACGATAGCCAGTTGTTTGGGACCGAACGACAGGATATAGCAATTCTTGGGACTGAGGATGGCGGGCAGACCGGCGAGGGTTTCCTCGATACCCTTTTCGATCTTGGCCAGTTCGTTGAACGGGGGAAACGGGCCGCCCTGAATCAGGGCCAGATCACGACGACTTCTTAAGGTGCCCGGTTCGAGCTGGGATGCCAGTATGGAGATATCAGCGTTCTTGGGCAATGGCACCGAGCCGCCCAGAATATCTATTGGCAGGAACTTGTCCCACTGCTCCTTCTGGGCAAAGGGGCTGGCCAGCACATCCTTTAAGTTGACCACGATCAGGGCGTTCGCCCAGGCAGGTATCTTGTTGAGTAAATCGTTCTTCGCAGGAGGCGGCTGTGGCGGAAACGTCATGGCCAAGGCGAGGGTGATGGTGGTCAGCATCGGAAAGTACCTCGAAGAACGATCATGGGAGATGATTTGAGTATTATACGATGCGTTGCGTGGAACTTGCGCCGGGTGAGCGAAGCAGGTTACGATTTATGACAGCTTGAAGAACAAGCATTGTTCTGGCTAGGCTCCGATTAAACCGGAGTCTCAACTAGTTGGTTGCCAGTCACTCTTAACTGTAATTACCGGGCATTTGGCATGGCGGACGATATGCTCGGCGACGCTACCCATGATTACGCGGCCAAGGCCTTTGCGGCCATGCGTGCCCATTACGATCAAACTTGCCTGTTGTTCCTGAGCAATGCGCTCAAGAACAGTGCTGGCATCGCCCTGATCAACGAGATGGCGAACGGGGATGCCAGCTTCGGCAACATAGTTCTTCTTCAACAGTTCCAGATCTTCATCAGGCGAAATCAACGGCTGTTGCAGGGTCACGTCGACTTCACTAAAGGCGTACACCGGCAGAGGGATGACATGGACGACAACCAACTCAGCACCATGATCCCCGGCCAGTAGTTGTGCCAACTTCCAGGCCCCGGTAAATGTGGTGGTTTCATCGGTCGGGTGAAGGATGGTTTTGATGTGGTACATGGGGAGGCTCCTGGAGCGATGACGATCCACTACTAAGTTATCTTACTTCTAGATAGTCTTAGTGGAATACGAGTAGCTAGAAGGCCTGGAAGTGTGCCGGTTTGTTCTCTGCGCTTTCTATGATGGGCCTGTGTTTGAACATACGTTACTGAGCCGATCCTAACAACTTCGTGCCGTAGTTATGACGAGCATAGTATCGTGATCAATATTCATCATACCCACATCAGATATTCACATAGCTCCATCGTCAAATTAGCTCGAATATTCAGACTGTTCATGGGGTTTCAGTTTGTCGTGAGTCCATGATGGTAAATACAGCTCGTGTTGCTGACGATAATGCCACGACGAGGCGAGTGACAGTCATATCTTGAGTTGAATGATGCTAAGTGGTTTTGCAGAAGTAATGGGATGGTGGGCCAGACAGTCTTGTCTGGCCGGTACAGACAGGAATGTCTGTGACACCTAATGACTTCTGACAAGCACTTCGATCCCCGCCTTGATGGACTCTGCGATGACCTCCTTCTCCCGCCGTGCATTTTTAGGTACTTCGTTAGCAGCCCTGGCAGCGGGGCGTCTGTTGGCTGACGATAAGCCCTCGGACCTGCTGCCCAAGCACTTTGATGGCCCTTTGTTTGTACCGACTTCGCTCTTTCTCACCTGGCAGCGTGATCCGACGACGACGATGACCATTCAATGGATCGGAGCGGTGGGCGAAACCTCGGATACTACGATCTACTATCGGCCGATGGTTCATGTGCCTGCATTCAGCTCGATTATCGGTGCCCCGTGGAACGCCCGGAAGCCTGTGACGAAGCCCTACCCGATGACCGAGTTGAAAGTGTTTCGCACAGAACTGACCGGATTGACTCCGGGCACTGATTATCAGTTCCGCATCGGCAAGCTGTCGCCGACGTATCGTTTCCGCACCATGCCGGCCAAGGCTACCGATACCATCCACTTCATTTCGGGCGGCGATGTCAGCGTCAATCAACATGCCGTTTCAAACAGCATTCAGGCAGCCCGGCAGGACCCGATGTTCACCGTCATTGGTGGCGACCTTGGCTACGACAATGGCACCTCGGTGGAAATCAGCCTGGCCTTCATCCGCAATTACAGCAAGCACATGGTCGGGCGCGATGGCCGCTTGATTCCTCTGATTCCGTGCATCGGCAATCATGAAGTGGATGGGCAATATCACCAGCCTCGTGAGAAGGCTCCGTTCTTCTATGCCCTGTTCGACGGACTTTATCCTGAGACAGGCTACAACACGCTCGACTTTGGCGATTACCTGAGTCTCGTCCTGTTGGACTCTGGGCATACTTCCGAGGTGGGCGGGGCACAAGCCGACTGGCTGGAGAACACCCTGAAGGCCCGCATCGATCATCCGCATACGCTGGTCGTCAGCCATGTGCCTGCTTACCCAGCGTATAGTTTCGCTCATCCCAAGTTTGACAACGCTAAAGACGGCAGCGGCGAGCCTCACCGCAAGCACTGGGTGCCGTTGTATCAAAAGTATCGTGTTCCCGTGGTGCTGGAACATCACGATCACTCGTTCAAACGCACCAAGCCGCTGATCGATGGGTTGAGCACCAAGAATGGTGTGATCTATCTGGGCGATGGTTCGTGGGGGCGGCTGCGAGGGGACGCCAAGCCGGGCGCGATGTCGCATCTGGAGGCGACCAGCGAGGAATATCATCTCACTCTGCATCGTCTTCAGGGGGAAGAGCGATTTCACCTGGCGCTGAATGAGCATGGCAAGGTGATGGATGTGAGCAGGACGGGGCAGCGGAGGAAGGGGTTGTTTTCGGCGGGAGGTTAGGGGACCAAAACGCACCCTCGTCCCGGTCGGAGACCGGGGACGAGGAATCTATTTCTCGAAACATGCAAATGGTCCAAAATACACGGCATAGCCAGTAACATCTTTCAGTTTTGTCGCAGAGGGCAAATCGTGAGGCAAATCGCCCCACCTACCATCAATGTAATTGTCCCATAGCTCAAGTTCTATCTCCTTAACTTCACTGATAGACTTTTCAAATTGTAGTCCTTGATCTTCCAATTCACTGGCAACAGCTTCAATAAGTAAGTCAACGTCTAACTCTCTTTTTGCAATTGTATAGCATGCCACACTAGCGCCAGCATACTTGCTTGGCATAGTTGATGCTTGCGAATTGCGAACCCGAACAGCGAGCTCATAGATTACTTTATTTGAAGCTTGCATAGACTCCTTTGCTTCGGGGAACTACCGAGGCTCGGATGCCATGCAACTGTTGCAAGAGCATGACATCTGTACGGATACAAGTGGTTGACTATGGCTATATTTTCAAACGGAAGGTCGATCTAGAAACCCCTCACCCCGGCCCCTCTCCCCAGGAGGGAGAGGGGAGCATGGCATCACTTCTTCTCTGGTGTTTTGGTGGGTGCGGGAGTCTTTTCGGGCGGCTTCACCGGCTTCGGTGGTTCGGGGACGATCAATAGATAATGTCCCTTCTTGCGATCTTTGGTCGTGTCGGCTTTTGACACATCGGGGGCGGCGACCATGCTGATGATGGCTTGCTGGGCGAGGGGCACTCGCTGGGCGAGCCGGGCGGCGGTGCCCAGGCCATAGTCGCTGTGGAAGTTGCCGTTATCGTGGAGAACGAGGGGTTGGCGATGGGGGTTCGAGAGAAGATAGTCAGCCATGCCTTCAGCCATCGCATCGTCCTTGGCACATTGGGCGAGGTACATGCGATCGACGATGCCATCAGCGCCGGGGTGGCCTTTCATGGTTTCGTCGAAGAGTTCGCGGTAGCGGTCGTTGGGGGCGGTGGTGCGACGGGGCAGGAAGGGTGATGTGCTGCCCTCCTTACTAGCCACCTTTGCGGCGACAGGGCGGGGTAAATTACCGGCGATCACATCGAGCCTCTTCGCTTTGGCCAGTTCGATGAGCGGGCGATAGTCACGGGCATAGTCCTTCCAGGGCCTGCTGTTCTTGAGGAACTCAGCCTCGTCGATGCGGCCACGCACATAGTCGTTGACCACGCCTTGTGTATCACGTTCGAACATTTCCAAAGCGATGACCATGTCGGGGCGGCGTTCAGCAAGAAGTCTGGCCAGTTCAGCGTAGACCTGATGGCCGACGATGTTGTCGTGCAGTTCACCGAAGAAGACGACATCCCGGCCGGCAAGTTCGTCAGCGAGCTGGCCGAGGGACATCTCCTTGCCGGTGCGGGTATGGAGGATGCGGTAGGTGGAAGTGGGGACGGGATCGGGAACAAAGATGAGGAGGAGCGTGAGGAGCATGTTTGTCTCAGGGTGGGGAGGATTGAGACGTTATAGTGAGAGGGAGCTTGGGAGAGGGGAGTATGTACTGGCTCTTCGCCGCACTAGAAGACAACATCACGGATTGATCTTCAATTTCTCCAGATCAGCTTCGATGCCCTTGAGGAGAGCTTCGTCTCGCGCGGCGTTGTCGTTGCCTTTGATCAGTTCCAGATAGGCTTCACGGGCTTCTTCCAAGCGGGCTTCGCTGCGATGGAGGCGGCCCTGAGTAAGGACGAGAGCGACGATCAGGATAACGATACTGGTGATGCCCAGGGCGATACTGGTGATCCACATGCTGCGGGAGAGCCATTTGATGTTGCCGGTCATCAAAGCCAGCGAGGCGAGGATGACGGCGAGTTCGCTGACCAACTGGGCTTTTTCCATCCATGAAGTTGTCTCGGCCAGCACTTCGATCACCGGGGTGTAGCTTTCGGCCCATTTGCGGGCGGCATCGAGCTCCGTCCGGTAGTTGCGAATGAGCTTGGCGAAGTGTTGAACGTCATCGCCGGAAGGCATCACCGCTTCGAGGAGTTTTTTGGTACTGAGGCGAAGGGCCTGCACGATCTTGGTTGTCTCTTCATTCATCTTGGAAGATTCCAGCGCCCGCAGTTGGGTCTCGGCTGCCAGGTACAGGGGCGGATCAGGCATCATGGCATGAATGTGCTGGAGTTGGGCCTGCAGCACCACGTATTTGGTAGAGACAGTTTGGAACCGCACCGTGGTGCCATCCTCTTCGACCATGCGGGCAATAAAATCGGTCCGCACCGCATTGGCCTGGGAAGAGCAGACGGCGATGAGAATGCTCAGCATCGCCGTCGTCAGGCCGATCCAGCGATGCATGCCGCCCCCGTGGCCAGCCGGCTTTTCGGAAGCATGTTCAACGATTTCGGCGGGGTTGTGCATGGGACGTCTCGTTGGGGGACTGTTCGCCGTATTGTAGCAGAGTGTTGCCGGCATCAGTAGTATTCGCTTGACGGCGACTTCAGCCGTTTCAAGAATGGCGTTCAGTTGTGGAGAAGTTCGTCATGATTGCTACACCCTGGTATCTGCTGGCGGTGGGAATCGGGTTGGTGATCCTGGGATATCTGCTGGCCGCATGATGCGGCCTGCAGATTCGTCTGGGCAGAGGATCGATGAGGACATGGATGATGACGAAATTACGGAGCGATTGCGGGGCGGGAATCGACTGAGTTTTTCAGGCGTGTTGATCCTGCTGGGGATGGGGTGTGCTTTGATCAGTATCGTATGTCGGCTGGTGTTGTTAGTGGCGAGGAATGTTTGAGGGGGGAGTAATAAGGCCGACCTCATCGCTTGCGGGCGAGGCCTTCCAGGTGAATACGCCGGGCTTCTGTTCGCCGTTGACTTTCCCGGCTTCGGCATGGGCGGCAACGACGGACGGTGGTGAAGACATCGCCTTTGGCGACTTCATACCACCACTTCTGTTGTCCCGCCGTCCAGACTTCAGACTTGCCACAATCGACACATTGGAACGGCTGGTCGGAATAGAAGCCTCGATTGACGAAATCAGGTTCGTTGTAACTGTTATGTGCTGCCAGGGCCTCCCGATTGACTTGCACGCCACGGAGTTGCTCCTGTTCGAGTGTGGTGCGTGCAGCCACTTTCTTTACAGTCATAGACTTGGCGAGTCGGGCCTTCTTTCTGGCATCGAGTTCGAGTCGGCGTTGTTTTCCGCTTTTCATAGAAGCTCACAGCATGGATTTAGGTAGTCCCTTCAGGATCACTTAATCCGAGCAGGTTTCAGCTCAATCTCCATTTGGTAGAACTTGAACGTGTTCATCTCTTCGGGAGTCGTGGCGGCAATCGTTTGATAGGTGTTCAACACATCGGTAATGAAGGCGAGGCGATCGCTTTCGGGGACGAGGCGGGTCCATTCGACGAAGGTGGCGTGGGCGAAGTTGACGAAGCTCTCACGGGTTTTGAAGTCCCAGGCTTTATCATTGACATGAAGCCGAACGACCTGGAAGCCATGTTGATTCGCCAGGGTTTGATACTCGGCTGGGGTGAGGTGGAGGTAGGGCTTGCGGTAGCCGGGGAAATAGTTCGCCCACTGGGGCAGCTTACGGGTCTGTTCGATGACATCTTCCAGAGAAGTGCGGGAGCCCTGGGAGACGAAGCGGAGCAATACCCTGCCCTGGGGTTTGATCGCTGCTCGGAGGCAATCGAGCGCTTCGCTCTGTTCGGGCACCCAGTGAAGGGCGTTGAAGGAGATGATCAGATCGAACTCGTTCCGGTAGGGCATGCGACGAACGTCAGCAACTTCGAAACGCAGATTGGCGTACTTGGGGCCGGTGAAATGGCTGGCGGCGAAGGCGATCATGTCCTTCGAGGGATCGGTACCGAGCACCGACCCCCGGGGCACACGGTTGGCAACTTCGGCGGTGATCTTGCCATCACCGCAGCCAACATCGAGGATGCGATCATCGCCGTTGAGGGTGAGGAGAGCGAGTTGCTCCTCGGCCATCACCTGCTGAAGAGTGGATTGGCGGTTGTAGTTGTGGGCGTTCCATTCGGTCATGGGGGTGCTCTGGTTTCCCTCTCCCCTGGAGGGAGAGGGGAGAAGAAGAAGTAATGCCATTCTCGTTCCTGAGATCATGTGCGCTCTAGCGATATTCGATGCGAAGTTGGGGTAGCGCTGTGTTGAGCTTATCAACTCCCGCCTTGGTGACTTTAGTATGACGAACTTGAAGCAACTGGAGCGACTTGAGTTCTCTTAAGTCTTGTATTCCTACATCCGTGACCTGAGTGTTGCCCAGGTATAGGGTTTGCAGGCTCTTCATACCTTTCAGGTCCTTCAATCCAACATCGGTCACGCTAGTGAGCCCAAGGTCGAGAAATTCCAGGTTCTTCAATTCAGACAACTGCTTCAAGACTGCATCCGAGCATTTGGTACCTACCAGGTTAAGAACTTTGAGGCCCTTGAGTTCATTGAGCCCTTGACCGGTCACTTTGGTACTCGCCAGTATTAGTGTTTGCAGGTTCTGAAGTGGTTTCAACTCCTTGATCCCAGCATCGGTGATATTTAAAGCAACTCCCAAATGGAGCGTTTGTAGCGATGTCAACCGGCTGACTTCCTTGAGATCGCTGTCGGTCACCAGGGTGTACTCGAGATTGAGCGATTGCAGACTCTTGAATTCCTTGAGATGCTTGAGTTCCGGATGACCTGACGTGGAACTGTTGCGAAAGCGGTAGGTGACTTCAATGACCGGGTTGCCGGGCAGCTTCGGAGCCTTCGTGACTTGGCCGCCGTCTTTCTGAATGGCCTTGATGGCTGCTTCCTCATCAGAATGAAGTGGTGAGGCGAGGAAGAGAAGCCCCGCCAGAATTGCGAAACAGCTCAACAAGAATGGTCGCATGGTATTCTCCTGATGAGATGAACGTTCCGTGTTTCCATCACCAACATCAGCGAACTTGATCTGGAACCCCTCACCCAGCCCCTCGCCCCGAAAGGAAGATGGGAGGATGCAGGAGCGATTTCTCCTGAAATGAATTACCATCTACCTCTTCAGCCACATCTTGATGGACTTGTTCACCAGGTCGGAGGCATCTTGCTGCACGAAGTGGTCGGCGTTCGGGATGGTGACTAACGTCAGATCCTGTTCCAGCCAGTCCCAGGTGTTGTTGAGCATGCTGGCGGAGAGGGCTTTATCCTTGAGGCCATGGATGAGGAGGACGGGCATTTTGATCTTCACCACTTCGCTTTTGTCTTCGACGTAGGGTTCTTTGGGATAGTTCTGCTTGTAGTAGTGGAGCATCGCTTCGATATCGGATTTACCGAAGGCTTCGACGTACTTCTTCCGGGCCTCGGGGTCTTTCACCCAGAAGGAGATGGCTGTGGGGGTGAGGAGTTTGTGGGCACCTTCCTTCTGGAAGTTGCGGGCGTAGGCGCTGTTCTTCTGCTGTTCGGGGTTGTTGGCCAGCTCACGGGCGACGCCTCGGAGGTGAGGCAGGTTAAGGACGATCAACTTGTCTACGTATTGAGGGGCAGCCTGGGCGAGCGACCAGGCGACAGCGCCGCCCCAATCGTGGCCGACGATGATCGCCTTCTCGCGGCCCAGATGTTTGATGACAGCGATGACATCGCCGACGAGGTACTTCATCTGGTAGTTCTCGCCGCCCTTGGGTTTGTCACTGAGGTTGTAGCCACGCTGATCGATGGCGACGCAGTAGTAGTCGGAAGAGAGGGCCTTCATCTGCTCGCGCCAGGTGTACCAGAAATCGGGGAAGCCATGAATGAAGACGATGAGGGGCTTGGTCTTGTCGCCAAGGGCGGCATAGTGGATTTTGACGCCGTTGGAATCGGCGTAGCCGTGTTCGACCTGGGAGTCGAGGTCTTGGGGTTGGAGGAGCATGAGGAGGGCCAGGGAGAGCATGGGGGTAGTCCTGAGTACTCAGGGGATGTAGTTGTCAGTTAGGGTATGAGTGGTTTTGGGATGGGGCGATGGTGTTCAAGCCGGGCTGACGCTTCGAGGCGGAAGACCAGCCTCTCGTTGCCATTCTTATCCAGCTTTGATCCCACAAGAGTTCCACCAATCTTTTCGACAGCCCGCTGGGAACGGAAGTTCTGTGGCCCGATTACAAAGACTACATTTCTCACGAACTGGAACGCATGGTCGAGCATGAGCTTCTTCATCTCGCCGTTGTAGAAACCACCCCAGTGCGACCTGGCCAGGAACGTCCAGCCGATTTCGACTTCGCTCTTCTGTTCGTCGAGGTTGGCGAACCGGGAGGAACCGATGACACGGCCATCACGGCGGTCAAGTGCCAACACCGCTCCACGGGATTCCATTGCTTCTCGAAAGAAGACTTCGAACACCGGTCGCTGATAGCGATCATGGTTGGGATGTTGTTCCCAAATGAAGGGGTCCGAAGCAACGTCATAGAGGGCGTCGAAGTCGGCTGTCATGAGTGGCCGAAGTTCGAGGAGTTCGCCTTGCAGAGTTGGTTGAAGGTCGAAGGACATGGGAGTAGGCCGGTTTTTGAAAGGGTTCTGTTTTCTATTGTAGTGTGGTGGTTTGTGTTCTGGATTTATCGTGTCTACACTGCGGTTGATCATCGACCTCCTCACTCCCGGCCCCTTTCCCTCCGGGAGAGAGGGGAGAAAGACGACGCCCTGACGCTCGCAACAACTGAGAAGAGTGCTCATCCCCGAGCACGATGAATCGCGAAGACCAACTCATGCAGGGAAACTCACTGGCATCGAACCATATTCCTGTTAGACTCCTGAAAACCTTACCTCCTTCGATGCAGCATCATGGGTTATCAAGATCGAGAATATTTCCGCAGTGAGGGCGGAACGTGGTACTGGCGGACCAATGGCACCGTTTGTCGGGCTCTGGTCTTTATCAACGTCATCATGTTTTTGATCCAAGTGCTTTCCGCGCCTGGCATCGGCATGGCCATGGGGTTCCAGAAGGGACAGGGGTTCTTCACCGATGCACTGGTGATGGATCCGGTTGCTGTCTTTGAGCATGGGCAAGTCTGGAGGCTGCTCACCAGCTTCTTCCTGCATAGCCCATTTTCGATCTGGCACCTCGTCTTCAATATGCTGGTGCTCTGGTTCTTCGGCCCCGATATGGAAGACCTGTATGGCCCGCGCGAGTTCCTGGCGTTCTATCTCGTGGCAGGCGTCGTCAGTTCACTCTGTTGGGGGCTGAGCGCCTACTTTCTTGATCCGATGCTGCACCTGCCGGCTGAGTTGCCCGAAGAAGCGAAGGAAATGTACAAGGCGATGCTCAGTCAGCGTACTGCCCTGGGGGCTTCGGGAGCAGTGATGGCTGTGATGATCCTTTGCACCTGGCACTACCCGACACGGATTATCACCATCTATTTCATCGAGGTGCCTTTGTGGCTGGTGGCGGCGGTGTATGTCGGTTCGGATTTCGTGGTGTTCTACCAGGCCCAGGTGACGGGCACCGGAGTGGCAGCCCATTTGGCGGGAGCAGCGTTCGCTTCGCTCTACTATTACTTCAACTGGCGACTGGTGCCTTTGGGTCAGGGCTGGGGTCAGTGGTGGAAATCGCGGCGTCGGCCTGCTCTCAAGGTGTATCGTGAGCAGCCTGTTCGTGCTAAGAGCGTGGTCAAGAAGGATGAATTTGCAGAGGAAGTGGATCGGGTGTTGGCGAAGCTGCATGAACAGGGCCGGGCGAACCTTACTTCTGAAGAGATTACGATTCTGCAGCAGGCGAGTGAAAGGTATCGGGGAAAGAAGCAGTAATAGAGGGGATGGGATTCAGCGTTACTTAACAGCTTCGATTTCAGAGTAGCTCAAGAGCAGGAACTCTTCCCTTCGGAGCATGGCTGTTCTGGTAAACAACGGATTCATGAATGATAAGTAAGCTGGGAATAATGGCCCGATGCGTATTTGAATGGGTAACGCTGGATGTTCGCCGAGGTTGGTGGCAAAGATAATACCTTCAGGAAGATCGAACTCCTGAGTGAACGTGGTTCCGCAGGGATGGGTGTAGTACAGAACCATGTGTTCGTTGGTTTTCTTCACCTGGATCGTCATTGATCCAACGCTGATCTTTGCCGGCTTGGCATTGGAAATCGTGCAGACAGGGAACATGTAAGTGCTACAGCGAACATCGCCTTGCACACCTTCCATGAACTGATAGAAGCTGATATCGTTCAAATACCCACTGAGAGGCGGTATGCCATGGGGAGAAGTACCATAGGGCACGCTGACGTGGCGTACTTCCAGTTGATAGTTAGCCTGATCGGGCACCGGTTCATCAGTGGCAGTATCGGGACACATCGTGGCCAGAGGCGGAAATGGTTCGATCAGTAGATGAAAGAAGTCGACTGCGCTCCATAACTCGGGATACCTGGGTTCCGGAACCAAGGAGTAAATCAACCAGCATCCGAGGATGCCGCCGCCCAGGAGGAGTAACAGGTAACGTCGCATAGCTCATCCATGATGATCTTTGTGCGTTGGCGAATGTACTTGTTTTGGAAGTTCGATTCCAGATGAGTTCATGAAGTAGTAGCGGTGGTGAGGGCCTGTGTTTGCCGCATCAGCATTAGGTTTATTGGCCTGGATCATGCTCACGATGACGATCACCAAAATAACACCAACAGAAAAGGTGGCGGAAACCAAAAGGGCGACGTCGGCAAGGTTTTTGGCTTTACCCGGCAGACGGTTGCCTCGTTTGGCCCAGAGGGCGATGAGCAGGCCAAGGAACGGGACAATCATCAACATCATCGCCGGGACAACCCGCCAGGAACGGTTGGGGTGATGCTGGGTGTGTTTATTATTAAAGTAGCCTGTGCTCATGAGCCAGAGGATGCCGCCGCCCACGAAACCGAAGAAGGAGTAAAGGAAGTAATGAAAGAAGTGCATGTTGATAATGCCATTGGGCTGGGCGGCAGGCTGTAAACCGGCAAACCTTAAGGCCAGCAGCAGCCCCAGTCCGGTGCCCACGAGCGGCGCCCACCAATAGCTCATCTTCAAATCCTGATCGCCCTTCAACAGTTTGCCTTCGCCGCGGGGTGCCTTCAGTCGTGCCTCTTCGTTCGGCATCAAATGGCCGCATTGGGAACAGACTTTATCGTTTTCGTCGTTGTACACGCCGCAATAAGCGCACAGGCTGTTCATAGCACAGCTTTCATCCATGGGACAGGTCATCGTGTGTCGCATGCTCGCCGCCATCGTCGCCGTATGCCGAATTGATGTCAAGCTCTCTGGATGACATTTCTGCCAGGCGGTGATCACCAGCTCGATTCCAGGCGGGCTGTCACAAGTCTCGGGGGCGACGGTACAGGTTATAACTTCAGAGGGCTTTCCCATGACATTGGCATCTGACCAGACGGTAACGATTGAGCGGTATCAACCCGGAGCCCGGGTTTCGCAGAATCTGATATTGTTGGGAACGATGTTCGCCGGCGTCCTGTTTTCCACAGTGGGGTATTTCCATGATGAGCCGGAGTACAACTGGGCTTGGGCTGGTCTGGCTCCTCTACTATTGGTCATTCTGATATTTCGCCTTCGGTGCGTGACATTTGACATCGATCCGGTCAATTGGGAGCTTCATCGGGAGGCACGATGGGCGGGCATCCTTATATCTAGGAAGACGTTGCCTGCGAGCGACTTTACCGCAATCCAGCTGGGGTATTTCAATGGCGGTCGGGAGAGCTTTCCCGTTTACTGGGCACAATTGATCGGAACGAAAAAGGTCACGCTGGTGGAATCGGGTGATGGTGCCGAGGTGGGGAGAGTGGCGAAACTCGCGGGAGAGTTGTTGGGGTTGGAGGTACTCTAAGTGGCCCCACTGAAGTGACAAGTGGCGCAGGCATTTCTGTCCATACCAGCCAGACAGGAATGTCTGGCACACCACACAACTACTTCCACTTCGCTACCTGGTCGGGTTTGTTCCAGGCGGTGTAGAGTTTGACGAGGCTGTCTTTGACTTGCTGTTTTTCTTCGGAGCCGGCCTTGGGATCTTTCTGCAGGTTTTCGTGGGCGGAAAGGAGAAGGGGTTCAGCCTCGCTATACTTCTTGAGAGCGATGAGGCAGTTGCCGAGCTTGCGGCGAGCGTCCTGAATTTGATAGTCGCCCGCCTTTCGGATGCGCTCGCGGAGTTGAAGCCCTTCCCGATAGAAAGGCTCAGCTTCGGCTTGGCGATCGGTCTCGGCAAGGAGGTCAGCCAGGTCGATCAACTGGCCGTGCAGGGTGGGATGATCTTTGGGAAGCACCTTCTTGCGAAGGATGAGACATTCCCGATAGTGCTTTTCCGCTTCTTCGTACTTTTTCTGGGCATAGAGAATACCAGCCAGGCCATTAAGCGAGGTGAGGGTATCGGGATGTTCCGGCCCAAGGGTATGGCGGTCCAGTTCGAGAGCTTTTCGAGAGAGCGGCTCAGCCTCATCGAAGCGCTTCAATCGTCTTAGAGCAGCAGCAAGGTTGGCCATGGAAGTAACGGTGAGAGGATGGTTCTCCCCTAACTTGTTCTTTCGTACTTCGTAGCTCTTCAGGAAGAGTTCTCTGGCCTTTTCAAAGTCTTTCTTTTCGAAATAAAGG
>DAOMFV010000030.1:0-48613 GCA_035430005.1 Gemmatales bacterium | reverse complement strand
GCCAACCAGTTCGAGACATTCGATCGCCTTCTTGACAGCCTTCTTGCGATCCATGCCGGAGATGAGGAGTGGAATAGCGGCATTCTCGGCGGCGTTCAGCGAAGGGAGCAGATTGTACTGCTGAAAGACGAAGCCGACGTAGTCGCCACGGAAGCGTGTCTTCTTGCCGCTACTGATCTTGGTTAAATCGTTGTCGAGCACTTCAATCTGACCGGTGGTGGGGTTAAGCAAGCCAGCAATGATCGAGATCAACGTCGTTTTGCCGCACCCGCTGGGGCCGATGAGGAGGGTCATTTCTCCGTAGTTGACATCAAGGTCAACGCCGCTCAGGGCTATCACCTTGTTGTCGCCGGTGCCGAACTCCTTGGTCAGCCCCTGACAGCGCACGGCGAAGCGTTCCACGGGAGGTGGCTTTCTTTGGGCAACAGGCTGTTCGAGCAAAGCAGACATGCGTTTTGTCCTGAGAGCCTGGGTTACTTGAAGACGACAGCTGGTTCGAGGAGCAGCACTTTCCGCATGGCGAGGAAACTGGCACAGACAGCGATGATGGAGACTGCAACCGCCACGATGGCGCCGATCTGCCACATCAGATAGAAACCGGCCAGGTGTACCTGGTTCTTGGTTCCCTCAAAGAATGCGGCACACAGGCCCATGCCGACGGCGTAGCCGATGATGGAGACGATGACAACCTGGAGCATGATCATGCCTATTATTCGCCAGTTGCTCAGTCCCATCGCCTTCAGTGAACCGAATTGCTTCAGGTTCTCGATCACGAAGAGGTAGAAGGTCTGGCCGGCGATTGCCGCTCCGACGAAGAAGCCAAGGAAGATGGTGATGCCAAAGTTGATCGGGATGCCAGTTGACTTCAAGTAATACTGGATGGTCTTCCAGTACATCGCATCTTCATCGAGGGCAGAGAGGCCGGTCTGCTCCTGGATACGCTTGCAAACCTCACGTGGATTCACACCCTCTTCAGCATGAGCCAAGACGGCAGATAACTGATTCCGTTCGGGAGGAGCATAGACACGAGACTGGCTGAAGCGAGTGAACAAAACCGGCAGCGTTTGGAAAGTGGGAAGAGAATCGCAGACCCCCACCAGAACAGCCCTGTGATCGTTGATCTCCACCACTTTGCCGAGCTGGTAACTGCCTTTATCTTCAGGCCAGAGGAAGGTATACCCGGCCTTGTCGACGATGAAGGCATCGGGCTTGCGCAGATCAGCGAGGCTGCCTGCGTACATCGTGGTGGGTGCGCCGACCAGTGTGGCGTCATCGATGCCGATCATCAAGACGTTGCGGAAGGTGCCATCCCGGAAGCGAATCTGAATCTGGTTCTTCATGTAGGGCACGGCCCAGGCGACCCCGGGTACGCCGCGCACTCTGTACAAGTAGGTATCGGGCATGGGCTTCAGTTCTTCGACATAGAGCACGTTGGGCTGGGTAACCCAGATCTCCGCCTCACGCACATCTACGATGCGTCCGCCGGTGCGTCGCATGATGCCACAGAAGATCGACATCTGGTGGGCCATCAGCAGACAGGCGAAAGCAATGCCGAACACGAGACCAAAGTACTTGGCCCGGTCCCCGATCAGCATCTTCCACGCCACCCAATTCATTAACGTTTCTCCTTGACGGCGATAGCGCGGCTCTTGGTGCGAATAACTTTGCTGCGAATGTCGGACAGGAGCGGTGTTCCCAGCCCCAATGCTGCGGCAGTAAAAGCACAGATATGCCGGGCGATGATGTCGGGGGTCAAAGCGGTGAAGCGTTCGATGCCCATCAGCTGGGCACCAATGGGACGGTTCTGGCGATAGAAGAGACACTGGCTGACGATGCTGAAGCCAACGAGATAGAGTTGGTCGTCATCACCGGGTTTGTGGGAAAGTTCGGCCAAAATGGCTCTGAGGGTATCAGCCATCGGCTTCACGTATTCTCTGATCCATTCGAGACAGGCTGAAGTGGGCTGAGCCATTTCGCGCATGATGATCTGCGTCTGCCATGGCTTGTTCTCGGGATCCATCAATCGATTTACAAAGGTGACGATAAACTCCTGCAGTCGATTCCAGGCCGGGGTGCCGGCAGGCCAATCGGGCATGGGATACTTGGCAGCGGACTTCTCACAGGCGTATTTGACGGTCTCGGTATAGAGTCGTTCTTTGTCGCCAAAGTAATAGTTAACGGAAGCAATGTTGAGCCCGGCAGCCTGACAGATATCGCGGACAGCAGCCCCCGCAAAGCCTTGAGTAGCGAACGCAGCTCCGGCGGCATCAAGGAGTCTGTACTTGGGGGTATCGTCCATGGAGAGCAATCCTAGCATTCAAACGTTTGTTTAGGACAAATATATCAAACAAACGTTTGAATTGCAACATCACCTTTGAGTTTAGATCTAACTCAAGGCTCGACAAGACTTTGAAAGGGGCAGCTTGCCATAGAATCATTCCCATGACCGATGATGAAAGACAACGCCGTTGGCGAATGGTGCTGGGAAATCAGGCTGAAGCTCAAGGGGGCGGTGGCCAGGGTCTGGCAGGACTGCTCTCTGAGGCTGATGCACGCATGGATCAAGTGCTTCAGGCTCTGTACGACTCTGATCGCAAGGCCGGGCTGGGAAGTTCCTCTCCGAACGTGAACCGCTGGCTGGGGGATATCCGCACCTACTTCCCTGCTTCGGTGGTGAAGGTTCTGCAAAAGGATGCCCTTGAACGGTTGAACCTCCAGCAGATGCTCTTGCAGAAAGAGACTCTCGAAACCATCGTTCCCGATGTGCATCTGGTCAGCACGTTGATCTCGCTCAAGAATGTGATTCCGAACAAGACCAAGGAAACGGCCCGCAAGGTGGTGCAAAAGGTTGTTCACGATCTGGAGCAGCGTCTGCGCAATCCTCTGATCCAGGCCATCCGTGGCGCGCTCCATCGAGCTACCCAAACGACTCGACCCAAGGCCAACGAAATCAACTGGCACCTCACCATTCGCAAGAACCTGAAGAACTACCAGCCTGATCCCAAGACCATTATTGCAGACAAGCTGGTCGGCTATGGGCGCAGGCAATCTTCGCTGCGTGACATTATTCTCTGCATCGATCAAAGCGGTTCGATGGCTGCGTCGGTGGTGTATGCCAGCATCTTTGCAGCAGTGTTGGCCTCGATGCGGGCGGTGACGACCAAGCTCATTGTCTTTGACACCGCTGTCGTTGATCTCACCGACACGCTCAGCGATCCTGTCGATGTGCTTTTCGGAACCCAACTGGGCGGCGGGACCGATATCAACCGGGCGGTGGGCTACTGTCAGCAACTCATCACCAGGCCGTCGCAAACGATCATGGTGCTCGTCTCTGATCTATTCGAGGGTGGCGACAAGGCACAAACGGTGCGTCGCTGTGCTGAATTGATCAGCTGTGGGGTCACTGTCGTATGCCTGTTGGCTTTGAACGACCAGGGCGCTCCCAGCTATGATGAGAACCTTGCCTCCCAACTTGCGACCTTGGGCATCCCCTGCTTCGCCTGTACGCCTGATCTGTTTCCCAGCATGATGGCTGCGGCGATTCAGAAGCAGGACATAGCGGTCTGGGCTGCGCGCCAGGACGTGGTGTTGAAGGGAAAGGCGTAGGGCACGCCGTGCGTGCCGCTCAGTGACAGGTACACGTCACCGATCAGGGAGTTTGGCTTTATCACGAAGGGCTTCGCCGCAAGAGAACCCTCACCCCCAGCCCCTCTCCCCGGGAGGGAGAGGGGAGCCAGACAGTTTACGACATTCAGACACCGATCCTTCGCAGGAACTGAACTGCTGCGGTGGCATCCTTCAGCGGTTGAGTAGAGGCTGCCTGGCGAATCGTGACGGCACCGGTATATCCAATCGCTTCCAGGGTACCAAACCAGGCCAGCCAATCGACATCACCGGCGCCGAGAGCTACTTCTTTGGCTGGTCGATCGATCCGACGAGGAATGGCATCTCTGGCAAAGGTATGGATCAGTCTGCTCCGGGCTGCCAGCAAGGTCGAGTCGATGCGTAGCTTTTCGATCAGCAGCGTGGCGGGATCGATACTTAACCCCAGCGATCCCGAATCGATACCTTGCAACAGGGCGAGCATCGTTTCGATGGGTTCCAATCCTACATCGAGAGCAATTCTGGACCCGATCCGGTCGCCATATTGGGACAGTTCGTTCAATACCGTTTTCAGGCGTTGGCGATTCGGATCGTCCTCGGAATTGGGTATGGCGCCAATGCCAAGCAAAATCAGCCTGGCTCCCAAATCGAACGAGAGATGCATCGCTTGATGCAAACGTTCGAGGCGCGCTTCCAGCCCCTTGATTTCGTCCAAGCCATGACGCAGCGGGCAACGCAGGGCGATGGGCCTGATCAAATGCGAGTGCAATAGATGCCTGACCTCACGGCGAGCAGTATCGCCCAGCGTATCGGGGCTTAAGGGGCCGACAGCGTCAAAAACCAACCCGCCGATACCCGCTTGAGCCGCTGTGACCACAGCAACCCGCAACGGTTGACCGAGCGACTCCAGGGTGATGCCAATAGTCAAACGAGGCATGACTTCCCATCAGCAAGAACGAAAAACCAAGAAAAGGTAAATCTATGAAGCCTTGATTCAACTGAGTATTGCGGCTGAGAGCTTATGGGGGGGTAGAACCGAGCTCATGCAAACGCCTCTGCGCCTCTTCCAGACGCTTCGGATCAGAAGTGTGAGTAATCTCATCACGATAAAGCTGAATGGCTTTGCTGTGATCGTTCAGAGTACGATCATACAAACGGGCTGCCTTCAATCGCGATTCATTGGTTGTCTGCGGGTTCCACTGGTAGCTGCGTTCATAGTACACAGCAGCCCGGCGGTATTGCTTGAACGCACGACTCTCGTAAATCTCGCCCAGATGAAAAGCCGTATCGGAGAGCTTGTCACTTTGAGGATAAAGCGTGATCAACTGCTGAAACAGAAGTTCTGCTCGTCGATGGTTGTCATCTGATTCCGAGCCCCATCCCTTGGACTTGAACGCCACCGCCCGGCGGAAGAGTTCGTTGGCTTCACCGTTGTTCTGGTTGGGCGTCAGCGTTGGCGGGGGAACATCGAGTTCGAGGCGATAGGCTCGCTTGGAAATGCGATGGTAACTGAGCAGTTCTTCTTCCACCCAGCGGACGTGTTCAATATCACCAGATCGCAGATATTGAGCACGAAGCTCTTCGAGCGAAGCCTGGTATTCGGCTCGGGCAGCCAGCACGCGCTTGACAGCGGTGACATCGTCCTGCTGCCCCTGGGCCTGACCTTGCCCAGCACCGCTGTTGGACGACTTCTTGTCCTGAGCGCTTATGCCTGAAAGCATCATCAGGGGTAGTAGGAAAAGGCTGTATCGTGCTGTCCGCATCATGGTGAACTTCCATTGCAGAGGAAGCGTCACGCTGGCCGGCCTACCCTTCATTGAGCGGCTGATGCGACGTGGACGACAACCCCGATTTCCCATCCGCTCTGCCGAAGATCATGCGACCTGCCGAGGTCTGGAGGACGCTGGTGACCGTGGCGTTGACGTCCTGGCCAATCAAGGCCCGGCCCTGTTCCACCACCACCATCGTGCCATCGTCGAGATAGCCGACCCCCTGGCCGATCTGATCGCCGGGCTTGATGAGTTTGACCTTCAACACTTCCCCGGGCAGCGCCACTGATTTCAGGGCATTGGCCAGTTCGTTGATGTTGATCACTTCCACGCCCTGAAGCTGAGCGACCTTGTTCAGGTTATAGTCGTTCGTGACGACTCGAGCACTCAACGCCTTGGCCAGGACCACCAACCGTTGATCAACCTCGTGAACATCCTGCAGTTCGGGAATGTTGCCTTCGTGAATCTGCAGATCAACCTTGGGGTTGCCCTGCATCCGCTTGAGCATGTCCATTCCACGCCGGCCACGATTTCTGCGGAGCTTATCTCCCGAATCCGCGACGTTTTGCAATTCATGCAGGACGAACCTGGGTACGATCAGTTTCGTGTCGATAATCTTCGTATCGCAGATATCGGCAATACGCCCATCGATGATGACACTGGTATCCAGAACCAGAGGTTTCCCACCCTTGATCTGTTTGGAAAATTCCACGTAGGGGATGATGAACCGGAAATCATCTTTAGTCTGGAAAAGCGTACTGACGCAGATGTAACAGAAAAACAGGGTGATGAGGATTCGCAGGGGTGTAAGCACCCACTTTGTTGATTCCGTGTTGACAATTGGATCAATAGCACGAGAGAAGAGATCGCCAAACAATAAGCCCAGAATCAAACCGAAGTAAATGGCGGAAAGAGTGGTGATCTGCTTATTCCTGGTAAATACGTCAAGTAATATTACCATCAAAACAGCTACCACCGTGGCAACAAAGAACAGTGAGGGAGTCCAGGGGCCAATGGCACCCACCTTCGTGGCATCAACTAGACTACTACCTTGAAGCGCGATACTGGTGGCTACTCCGATTGAAAGGATAACGAATAGGCCACGGACGACCCACAGAAGGAAATTACTCACTTTCATGATCTCTTCTCCACAACTCCAGGCAGACAAATAAACACGCAAAACGATACACACGATCGTTCTGCTAATGAAAGTCTGCCGCGAGAGATAGACTGCGAGTAAGGAAGGGGTAAGCCTTCTCTCACGATAATGTTCTTATCATATCCGATTTTTCATTCGATTGGAATAGTTTACGATATTCATGCTTCGCAAGGCGGTCTGTCATTCCTGCAACGTAGTCACCTACCACCTGAACGATAGACTCCCCCTTCGCCCGTTCTGCATGAAAATCGGGCAGGAAGGATGGGGTTTCTCGATATTTCATAAATAAACTGCTTACTGTATGCCTGCCTCGGTCCGACATTTTAAGCACCTTCGGATGCTGATAAACATTTCCGAGTAAGAATAGTCTCATTTCACTTATCATTTCACTCTGTATCGCATTCTCGTGCACCAACGGCTCCCGGTGAGATCTAACCTGATCAACACTCTCTACGCCAGTTATTCTGATTCTCTCCATCGAAGACCGTAATAATTCACGCTCTCTCGAGGAGAGGATGAATCTTAAGACCGAGGAAATTAACCTGTTCTCGGCCATGATGCCATGTTGCGATACAACGGTACTCTCAGCTTCTCGCCAGAATGAATTAGCTCGCAAATCGCGAATATTGATTAACCCGACACCCAAAGCATCGTCGAGATCGTGGACATCATAAACCATGCTATCTACAGCATCGACCACCTGCGCTTCCAGAGTTGGCTGCTGGATGCCAACTCGATAAGGTCTCACTTCATCCGAATCGGGCCGCTTACTATGAAAGGCCAGCGATTCTCTCACTTCCCAAGTCAGGTTTATTCCAGGAAAGCTGGGATATCGCTGCTCCAATTTCTCCACGATGCGTAATCCTTGGCGATTATGCTCAAATCCCCCTTCTTCTTTCATGCATTCATCCAGTGCAGACTCGCCGGCATGGCCAAAGGGAGGATGACCAATGTCGTGTACCAAGGCGATGGCTTCGGTCAAATCCTCGTTTAACCGTAGTTCCCTGGCTACGGTCCTGCTGACTTGCGCCACCTCCAAAGTATGTGTTAGGCGGGTACGATGATGGTCGTTCGTTCCTGAAACAAGCACCTGCGTTTTGGCTGTCAGCCGTCGAAATGCTGAAGAATGGAGAATTCGATCTCGATCACGTTGGTACAGTCCACGATAGGGATGCTCAGTGTCTGAATATTGTCGCCCCTTCGTCTGGCTTTCCCGCATCGCATAAGGAGCTAACCCCAGTTCACGTTCATAGGCTTTCATGAGACACCGATGGGAATTAACCATCATGTTGAAAAATGGAGAACCTGGCATAACTAGACCACGTCCGAGCATACGCATTCGACTGCAATCTTGTCATCTAAGCCTTATTCCCCTCGAAAAATCATCAAAGCTGTTGCAGGATACCACAGGTAAGATAGTATAGAGAAACACAGGCTTCACCCTTGCTCACCGTGATGGAATGCCCCGATGCCACACATGTCTCTGTTTGCTGAAAGCGCCTTCCTTGAGTTCGTGACAAAGGATCCGCTGTTTGCTATTATTCTCTTCCTCATGACCTCCAT
The DNA here is from genome assembly GCA_035430005.1 of Gemmatales bacterium. GTDB lineage: Bacteria > Planctomycetota > Planctomycetia > Gemmatales > HRBIN36 > JAEUIE01. The sequence continues at coordinate 40,519 of DAOMFV010000030.1, read as the reverse complement.
CGGCGCTACGCTGGTCGTCTGGCGACTCTGGCTCAATTACAACGCCAAAACGGATATGAACCTCTTTCTGCCCAAGTTTCAGGAGATCCTGAACAAGGAAGGGATCGACGGTGCTCTCAAGTTCTGCAAAGCACAACCCAAAAATGAACATATCCCCAGTACCCTCTTCGTCGCTGGCCTGGAAAAGCAACGAGAAGGCTTGGCGGCAATGCGTAAAGCAATGGCCAATGTAGTCGAACTGGAAATCATTCCCAGTTTGAACTTTCTTTTGCCCACCATTCTAGCGTTCGCCAAGATCGCCACGATGGTCGGGCTCTTGTTCACGATCATTTCGATGATCGGAACCTTTTCCGCTCTTGGCAAAGCCTCCAAGGAGAGTGGTGGCGGGCAGGCCTCCGCGAGCGCTGAAATCGGTTTGGCCCTCTTTGCAACGATGCTTGGTTTGCTTACAGCCATTCCGCTGGTTTTTACTCACACCCTTTGCAAAGCGTGGGTTCACAAGTTTGAAATCAAGCTGAAGAACGCCGGCCAGAAGCTCCTGCTTCTGACTCAGGCAGCCAAAACCACGCCACCCATGCAAGGAGCAGCCGTAGCAGCCATGGTGCAGCCCGGAGCAGGCGGTCGTCCAGTTGCTGCCCAGGTAGTTCGTTGACCTCTTATCGCTGGTATCAAAATCTCTTTCCATGCCCTCGTGATTCATGGCTGCCGACACACCACGCTTCTTTAACGTCTGGCTCGTGCAACCCAATACCGTGTATCGGGGGGTGCCATTTTCCGTTATTTGTGACTGGATCCAGGAAGGGCGTTTACTGGGCCGAGATTGCGTACGCACTCCCGGCGCTCCCTCTTGGGAATACCTCGATGCCCACCCTCTTTTCATGCCCTATTTCGGCTCGAACGATCTACCAAGTGCCAATGACGTTGCAGAAGCCCTCAAGCCCATTGAAATTGACTTTGGGCCAAAACGAAAAGAAGAAGATGATGACGATGTCGATATGATCCCGCTGATTGACATCAGCATGGTATTGCTTGTCTTTTTCATGATGACTGCAGAAAACCTTATTACTCAGGCGCCATTTCAGCTCTCGAAGGTTAAGACCTCTGAAATGATCACCCGTGACGGCATTGTACACGTCAGTATCCGACGTGATCCCAAAGACGAAAAGAAGGTCTCATACCACTTCAAATCGGTCTATGATAAGACCTACACTGAGCAGGAAGTGCTTGACTTGGTTCGTGATGAAAAATCCAAGGCTGGTTCTCAGATCAAGGTTGTTTTGGAAGTCGAATCGACATTACCTTTTGAAAAAGTGCAGTCGCTTATCATCGGTCTGGAACGCTTAAAAATTCAACCCACAGCTAAGGTGATGCCCAAGGGCAACGCCGGCGAAGCTCCCTAAGGATCACTCCCATGGCATGGCGATTACGTCACGAAGGTTCGCCCCAGCCTGTCGCGCAACCTCTCACGAGCGAGCAAATCGTGGAAGGCCTCAAGGATGGAGTGTATGCCACTTCCGATGAAGTCCGCGGACCCAAGGATGCTAAATGGATTACTCTAGAATCACATCCCCATTTTGCCGAAGTCGCTGAGGTCATCCAGGCCATCGAAGAAGAGGCCGGGCACGAGGCTGAAGACAACAACATCGATATGAATCCCCTAATCGATGTTTGCCTGGTTTTACTAGTGTTCTTTATCCTGGCCACTACAATGTCGGTCATGGAAAAAATGATGCGACTGCCGCCCAACGCACCACAAGACGCCAAGCCGAAGGAAGTCAAGGAATCAGATGCCAAACAATATATTATCCTGAAAATTGAGAAAAAAGGCGCAGGTACGAACTTCAATGTTAACGGCTACGATTTTCCAGGCAACGACGCCGAGACAGAAAGTAAATTACTTCGAGAACTGGAACGACTTGTCAAAGAAGGAAAGTCTACCATGATCCTTGATCTGGCTCCCAATGTTGAGTTCAACGCTTATACTCTCTCGGTCGATGTCGCTACCCAGGCACAAATAAAGACGATTCTTACGAAATCGGTTGTCAAAGGCGGCAACAAGTCTGCTCCTCCAAATAAAACTGCTCCCCCTGCCAAGTAGTTCGTGACTGATCATGGTCGCTGTTCTCCCGCTACGCTACCCCCTGGTTCTGGTACATGGACTCTTTGGCTTTGAGTCGCTCAAAGTCGCCGGCTGGGAAGCGATTACCTATTTCCGCGGCATCGGCGAAGCCTTGCGGTCCAAAGGGTTGAAAGTAGCTTTCCCTCGACTGAGCCCCACCGGTTCCATCGCAGAACGTGCTCAGCAACTTGCCGATTTCATTCGCTCATCATTTCCGCAATCGAAGATCCACCTCATCGCTCACAGTATGGGCGGCCTCGATTCCCGCTATGCCCTCAGCGAGTTAGGGCTGCATGAACAGGTTCTCTCTCTGACTACTATCGGCACGCCGCATCAGGGTACCTCCGTCGCCGATGTCGGGGTCTGCAACCTCGAAGGATACCTCAAGCCCTGGCTTCGCTATTTGCGCATCCCTCATGATGCCTTTTACGATCTGATGATAGATCGATGCAGGGAGTTCAACGACAAGGTGAAGGATGTCGAGTCAGCAAACTACTACGCCATCGCCGGTCGCAATCATGGTGCCTGGCTCAGTCCGGAGTGGTGGATTCCCGCCGGCATCGTCGCCTTCCGGGAAGGGCCTAACGATGGCATCGTTTCGATCAAGTCAGCCCATCATCACTATCCGAATGAGACCTGGGACGGCGACCACTTGAGCCTGGTGAACTGGCCCAATCCAAAAGCCATCGCCTGGGGAGTCTGGCGGGCCAGGCAGGAGCAGTATTTCAAGATCGTGGAGAGACTGTATCAATTGGAGCAAAAGCTCTAATAACTGTCGGCTTACCAATACTAATTACACATCCAACTCTTCCGCAGTCGCCATTGCTGCAGAGTTCATAATGAACTCGTAGCGCAGGGCAGGGTCTTTGCCCATCAAGGTCACGAACATCTGATCAGCTTCGAGTGTGTTATCGATATCAACCTGAAGCAACGTCCTACTACGGGGATTAAGCGTCGTTTCGCCAAGAACCTCCGAATTCATTTCGCCTAAGCCTTTGAAACGAGTAATGACAAACTTGGCATTCTGACGTAACCCATCGGTGATCTGTTTTTTGTGAAGGTCATCACGAGCCCAGTGCGATTCTTTGCCAACTACAATTCGGTAGAGTGGCGGCTGAGCCAGGAAGACTCGACCATCCTTGATTAACTGCGGTAGATAGCGGAAGAAGAACGTGAGAAGCAGTGTGCTGATATGGTGCCCATCATAGTCAGCATCCATCAGCAGGATGATCTTGCCATACCGTAGCCGATTGATGTCAAACTTATCTCCGATGCCGGTGCCGAGAGCCGCAATGAGGTTGCTGATCTCCTGATTGAGCACCACCTTGGCGACGGGCAGCCCTTCGGAGTTGAGTATCTTACCCCGCAAAGGCAGAATCGCCTGGGTCTTGCGATTGCGCCCACCGATGGCGGAGCCGCCCGCAGATTCTCCTTCGACGATGAAGAGTTCCGTTTCATCGAGGTTGGTCGAACTGCAATCCGCCAGTTTGCCGGGCAGGTTGAGCTTGCGTTCAGCGACCGACTTGCGTTTGATGTCCTGCACGGCAGCCCGGCTTGCCTCACGAGCCCGGGCCGCCAAAACGATACGACCGACGATCCGATCCGCCGAGACCTTGTTGGCGTTCAGCCAGGCTTCCAGCGCCGGTCGCACCACGCCATCGACATGCGAAGTCATCTCTTCGTTGTTCAACCGTTCCTTGGTCTGCCCCTGAAATTTCGGCTCTCGGACAAAGACCGAGAGCAACCCGACTACGCCTTCGCGAATATCCTCAGCTGTGATGGAGATGCCTTTGATCTTCACATCATGCGTTTCGATGTAATTCCGAATCGCTTTGACGATAGCTGCCTTAAACCCATTCTCATGGGTGCCGCCGGAGATGGTGCGGATGCCATTGACGTAACTGCGGATCGATTCTTCTGTACTTTCGGTCCATTGCAGGGCGCATTCAACCTTTGCTTCCCGCTCGCCACCAGTGCGGGGCAGGTTGAATGCTAGCTCTGTGACCGGCGCCTTCTCGTTCTCTTTAACAATAGTACCCAGGAACTCGAGCAACCCACCGCTGTGGGTCAGATCATAGGTCTCATCCTTGACTTCGTCTTTGAATGTAATCTTGAGCCCACTGTGGATGTAGGCCATGGCATCAAGGTGGCTTTTGATGGTGTCCGCATCATAGGTGGTGTTACGAAAGATCTCCGGGTCCGGCTCGAAGTAGATACTTGTGCCATGTCCACGAGCCGAGCCGACTTTCTTGATGTTGGCAAGCGCTTTGCCCTTGGAGAACGATTGCGTCCATTCGTTGCCGTCACGTTTGATCGTCGCTACCAGCTTTTTGGAGAGTGCATTAACGACCGAGGAGCCGACGCCATGCAAGCCGCCAGAGTGAAAGTAACTGTCGCCCTCACCGAACTTAGCACCACTGTGCAGTGTGCTGAGGATCAACTCGAGAGCAGATTTCTTATGCTTGGGATGGATATCAACCGGAATACCTCGACCGTTATCCTGAATGGTGACCGAATCACCCTTCTTGTGAAGCGTAACGCTTACCAGATCCCCGTAACCGTTGAGGTACTCATCCACACTGTTATCGACGATTTCCCAGACAAGGTGGTGCAATCCCTTAGTGTCGACGCCGCCGATGTACATCGAAGGCCGGCGGCGAACCGGTTCCAGACCTTCGAGAACCTGAATATCCTTGGCTGTGTAGGTCATCGTTTCCTGTGGGCAGGGACACATTCAATTCATGAGGGGATAGAGTATGGAGTGAAAGATGAGCGAGGAGGGGAGATAAGTAGACCATTATTTCATTACACAGCGTAAAGTTGTCATGCGGATTGAACCTCAATCCTGATGAATTTGAGCACCTCTATTGTGATGACATCTTGTGTCGATTATAAATATATAGAGAGAAAAGAAGAAGAGCCGGGTGGCGTTAGCCCCCGGAGTGCAGGGGAGATAATCCATGCCACCCCCCGGTGACGTGAAAGTCTCGAGTGTCCACGAAGAAGGGCTCAAGGCAGCTCTTGTCGATCTTTGGATAGAGAGCGAGAAGGCAGGCCGCGATCTGGGTGAAGAGTGTGTCCGCCGCTGGGTGCATGATCACTGGAATGGCTTCCTGCGTGCCCGCTGGATGGAACACCTACAGGGTAAAGCCTACTGGATGGAACTCGACTGCATCGATTTCGGGCTGTTGCGAAATGAATTTAAACACGATGAACAACTGCTCGACCGCATCCTGGAACGCATGATTGAAGGCAAAGAGAACCTCGACGTAATTCGATGGGCAATGGACTGGGGCATGCCGGTAAACAAGGTTGTCAATATTCTGGAACGCCTTGACGTGAACAGCAGTCGGCTGAGTTGTCAGTTCTGCCCAACTGAGATTGTGTAATTATTCAGGTGTAGTGCGAGCGGGGGCGTCAGCCCCCTGAGTAGAACCTATACTGTCTCGATGAAAGTCGAACTCATTTCCATCGGCTCCGAACTGACGACGGGGCGTAATCTCGATACCAACAGCCAGTGGCTGAGCCGGCAGCTTCAGGCTCAGGGTTTTCCGGTTCGTTTCCACACGACCCTTGCGGATGAACTCGACGAGAACATCGCCGCCTTTCGGGTTGCCGCGGAGCGGGCTGATCTGATCATCTCGACCGGCGGTCTGGGGCCGACGCAGGATGATCTTACTCGTGAAGTGCTCGCTGCTGTCGCCGGGGTGGAACTGGTGTTTCATCAGCCCAGCCTCGATGCCATTGAGGCTCTGTTCAAACGCTTTGGCAGGGAGATGACGGAACGAAACAGGGTACAGGCCTACTTCCCCAGCGGTGCTGAGCCGATCCCCAATCCTGTCGGCACTGCTCCCGGCATCTGGTTTGAAGTGGCTCGTAGCGGTCGATCACCGGCTGTGTTCGTTGCCCTGCCTGGTGTCCCACGAGAGATGCACCATCTCTTCGAGAAGGCAGTGATGCCCAGGCTGCTCAGCCACTTCCCAGATCGTGCCGGCATCATCCTCGAACGCAAACTCAATACGTTTGGACTCGGTGAAGCAGCGGTCGAAGAGAAACTCTTAGACCTCACCAAACGAGGTCACATTCCCGAAGTCGGAATCACCGCCAGCGATGCTACCATCTCCCTGCGTATCTTCGGCACAGGCAAGGATCAGGCGGAGGCTGAAGCTCAGATCGCCCCGGTCGAAGCCATCATCCGCGAACGGCTCGGCACCCTGGTCTTTGGTGTCGGCGATGAGGAACTGCAACACGCCGTCGCTGCCTTGGCCGCTCAGAAGAACAAAACCCTGGCTGTGGCAGAGAGTTTGACCGGTGGCCTGGTCATGAATCGCCTGTGTCACATTCCCGGCGTCAGCGCCCAGTTCCTTGGCGGCTGCGTTGCTTATGCCAACGAGGCCAAGGTCAGCCAGCTGGGTGTTCCCGCCGAGTTGTTTGCTCAGCATGGTGCGGTGAGTGCCGAAGTCGCCGAGGCGATGGCTTGGGGAGCGAAAGAACGCTTCGGGACCGATCTTGCTGTCAGCACCACCGGTATTGCCGGGCCCGGTGGCGGCTCCGACGCCAAGCCCGTGGGCCTGGCCTACATCGGCGTCGCCGGACCAAACGGCGTGACCCATCACAAGGTCAACGCTATCACCCAGCATCGCCTCGACATCATGAACCGTGTCGCCAAGATGGCGTTAAACGCTCTTCGCCTCTCTCTTTTGAAGCTCTGATCATGCCTCACTTCGTCAGCCATCTGGAAAGTGCCATCGATGGCACCCGCTTCGAGCCGATGCAACTGCTGGGAATGCATCAGGATCGCCCGATTTGGGTAAGGTACGATCTGGACGCGGTCAGGAAGGCTGTCACGCCGGAGCAGATCAAGCAGCGTCCGCCATCGCTGTGGCGGTATCGTGAACTGTTGCCTTTGCCGAGTGAACATGAGCCGGTTTCGCTTGGCGAGGGGATGACACCGCTGCTACACTGCCCACAGTTGGGCAAGTTCATGGGGCTCAAGAACCTTTGGATCAAAGACGAATCGCAACTGCCGACCGGATCGTTCAAGTGCCGGGGGATGACCGCTGCCATCAGCATGGCCAAGGCTCTCGGCGTGAAGCGAGTGGCCCTGCCCACAGCGGGCAACGCTGGTGGAGCTGCTGCTGCCTACGGCGCTCGGGCCGGGATGGAAGTCTATGTGCTGATGCCCGAAGATACTCCGATCGTCAACCAGTTCGAGGCGGTGCTCTTCGGTGCCAAGGTCTTTCTGGTCAACGGGCTGATTAACGATTGCGGCAAGATCGTTCGCACCGGAGCCGGCGCGATGGAGTGGTTCGATCTCTCCACGCTCAAGGAGCCTTACCGCATCGAAGGGAAAAAGACGATGGGGCTGGAACTGGCCGAGCAACTCGACTGGAAACTGCCCGGTTCCATCTTCTACCCCACGGGTGGAGGTACCGGGCTCATCGGCATGTGGAAAGCCTTCGATGAGCTCAAACAACTCGGCTGGCTGCGCGATGAACGTCTGCCCCGGCTCTACAGTTGCCAAAGCGAAGGGTGTGCGCCGATCGCTACTGCTTATGCCAAAGGCGAACGCTTTGCCCCGGCGTTTCCGAACGCCCATACTGTTGCCAGCGGATTGCGGGTGCCCGTAGCAGTGGGCGACTTTATGATCCTCGATGCTGTCCGAGGCAGTGGCGGCGATGCACTCACCGGCAAGGAAGAGAGCATTGTTCATTGGATGTGTCAGACCGGGAGCCTGGAAGGCATCAGTCTGTGCCCGGAGACGGCGATTTGTCTCGATGTGTTACAACGGCTGATCAAGGAAAAACAAATCGATCCGGATGAACAAATCGTGGTGTTTAATACCGGGGCGGCCCAGAAGTATCTGGAAGTGATGCCGCTGAAGCTGCCTCGATTGAGGAAGGAAGAGGCACTGGAGGCTCAAGTTCAACTGATGCGAACTTGAGTAATGACATCGAAGTTCATGTTCCTTTCATCCCTTTTACGGTACGCTGCTCCCACGAAGGTTATCACAATGGAGTTTGATCTATGCGTTTGCCGAAAACACTAGCCGCTCTCAGTCTGTTGAGTACAGGCTTGCTCACCATCACTCAGGCTGAAGACTGGCCGGGCTTCCGTGGCACCAACAGCTCCGGCCTCGCCGCCGGCAACAGCGTGCCGCTGGAGTGGAGCAAGGATAAGAACGTGCAATGGAAGGTGACCATCCCCGGCGTGGCATGGTCGTGTCCCATTGTCTCCGGCGATAAGGTGTTCATCACCACAGCCATCACTGAGAAACAGCGTAAGCCCAGCAGTGGCGGCGGGATGGGTGGTGGTGGAGGCGGTCGTCCTCCCGGTGGTGGAGGCGGCGGTGGACAAGGCAAGGGCGGCGGTGGTGGCCCTCCCGGTGGCGGCCAGGGTGGTGGTGGCTACGGTCGGAGTGCTCCTCCTGATGTTCTTTACCAGTGGGAAGTCTACTGCCTCGATAAGAACACAGGCAAGACGCTGTGGAAACAGCAGGCTCTCGAAGCCAAGCCTCGCATCGCCACGCATGGCAGCAACACTTACGCTTCTGAAACACCTGTGACTGATGGCGAACGGGTCTACTGCTACTTTGGCATGATGGGGCTCTTCTGTTACGACTTCGACGGCAAGCTCGTCTGGAAGAAAGACCTGGGCAGCTTCCCGATGCAGATGGGCTGGGGTACTTCCAGCTCACCAGTGCTCGAAGGGGAAAATCTCTTCCTGCAGATCGACAACGAACAGAAGTCGTTCCTAGTTGCCCTCGACCGCAAGACGGGCAAGGAAGTGTGGAAAGTCGATAGGGATGAGAAGACCAACTGGGGCTCTCCCATGATCTGGAAGAATAAGGGTCGGACCGAACTGGTCACCCTGGGTGCCAAGAAGATTCGCTCTTACAACCCAGCCGACGGCAAGCTGCTTTGGGAGCTCAACAATGGCAATGGCCGCTGCTGTGCCACTCCCGTGGGTGATGCGGATATGCTCTACGTCGGTTCATCAGCCGGCATGGGTGGTGGCGGCGGTGGTCGCCCCGGCGGTGGCGGTGGTGGAGGCGGCGAAGCTGAAAAGGGTGGTGGCGGCCAGGGACGTGGTATGGGTGGTGGCGGTGCAGGTGGTGGCCTGTACGCCATTCGTGCTGGGGCTAAGGGCGACATCAGCCTTAAAGCTGGAGTGACTTCCAACGACAGCATTGCCTGGTCGGTCCCTCGCGGTGGGGTCGAGATGGCTTCTCCCCTGCTCTACGAAGGCCATGTCTATGTGCTGGCTCGCAACGGCGGCGTGGTGACCTGTTACGATGCCAAGACCGGCAAGCAGGTCTATAAGGAACGCCTGCCGGGTGCCAAGGCCTTCTGGGCTTCACCCTGGGCCAGTGGCGGCAAGGTCTATTGCCTCGATGATGGTGGCACCACCCACGTGATTCAGGCCGGGCCTGAGTTCAAGGTCGTCAGCAAGAATGCCCTGGATGAAATGTTCTGGGCCACGCCTGCGGTGACCGATGGTTCGGTCATTCTTCGCAGCGTGGATCATGTGTTTTGTGTCAAGTAAGTCGGTATCAACCGCCAAGACGCAAAGAAGCGCCAAGGAGCCATACTTGGCGCTTCTTTGCGTCTTGGCGGCTCAATGGTTCCTGATCACTGCACGAACAGGAACTCTTTCGTATTCACTAAGGCCCACAGCAGATTCTCGAACGCCTGCTTGCGGTTGGCGCTCATTTTCTCAATGTGAGCGAGTGAAACCTTGAGTTGCTGTTCTGTCGGCTGTCGACCGTAGCACCAGAGGAAGAGTTCCTTCACCTTGGCAGCATCGTCCTTCGTCTTATCCTTGGCCAGCTTTTCGGCTCTGCCCCCAGCTTTGGAGAGCTTCTGTTGCACTTCATCGCTGTTCAAGAGATGCAACGCCTGGGCTAAGTTGGCATCGTTGGTGCGTTCGCACTCGCATGACGAGGTACGGGCCGGCTTGCCGAAAACTTCGAGGAAGTAGCTGCCATGGTTTTCATCGGGTAACATCATAGCCCGGCGGGGGCCGTGCTGATCGGTGGGGAGCCCGGCAAAGGCGCTGGGGCTGTCGGTTACCTGGCTGACAGCGTCGAGCAGCACTTCAGCCCCTAACCGGCGGGGATAGAAGCGTGTGAAGTTCTGCTTATCGGTCTTGTTGAACTCGTTCGGGATCGAACTGAGCTGATAGACCCTGCTGCTGACGATGCTGCGGACCAGGTGCTTGAGGCTCATGCCGTTCTTGACGAAGTCGTCAGCGAGGGCCTGGAGCAGTTCGGGGTTCGAGGGGGGATTGGTCACCCGCATATCATCGAGCGGATCGACGATGCCACGACCGAAGAAGTGTGCCCAGTAGCGGTTGACGATGGCCTTGGCCACGAACGGGTTCTTTTGATCAATCATCCAATCGACGAGGCGGTTACGGGGGTCGTCGCCATTATCGATCTGCACCACGGGGGCATCGAGAGCCTTGATAGCAGCAGGCTGGCCGGTGCGTTTGTTGGTGGCGCTGCCATCACGCTTGACCCAAAGACGAAGCAGTTGATCGCCACGGTTATTGGGCGCACCGGGGATGGGAATATTCTTCCGAGCCACTCGGCCATAGAAGGAAGCCATGCCCCAATAGTCGTCCTGGCTCCACTTCTCGAACGGGTGGTGGTGACAGTTGGCACAGGCCAGCCGCTGGCCGAGGAAGACCTGGGCGGTGTCGTCGACGAGGTTGGAGAGATCACGCTCTTCCTTGTACCAGACGACCGGTGGATGCGTCGTCTCATCGCCGGTGGCGGAGATCACAGAGCGAATGAACTGATCGTAGGGGAGATCGTCAGCCATCGCCTGCATCAGCCAGGCATGGAAGGCATGGGTGCCAGGGGCACGCTTGGGATCGCCATTGCGTTTGACCTTAAGGATATCAGCCCACTTGTTGGCGAAGGTGTAGGCATATTCGGGGCGTTCGAGAAGTTGATCGATCAGCTTCGCGCGCTTGTCCTTGGCTTGATCAGCGACAAACTTGCTGACCTCATCAGGCGTGGGCAGCGTTCCGGTGACATCGACATAGACCCGGCGGATAAAGACCGCATCGCTGCTGACTTCGGAAGGCACGAGGCCCAGAAGTTGATATTTCTTCTGCACATGGGCATCGATGTAGTTGTTGTTGGGGAACTGGTAATCAGGAATCTTCACGCCCAGCGGCACGGTTGCCCGAAAGACCGTGACCATACCCTGATAGCGGATCATGATGCCCGCTTCGCCGCTGGTCTTGCCGACGTTGACCAGGCCGCCCGTTTCGACGGTGGCGATATCGGTTTCATTGCTCTCGTACTGTGCCCGGCGGGTGACATCTTCGACGGTGCCATTGGAATAGTGAGCGAGCACCGCCAGTTGTTGTCGACCGGATCGGGCAACGACTCGCTGTTCGGGATAGACGGAGACACGGGTTACCTTCGGATCTTTCTCATCGCCCCAGGGCATGCCTGAAGCGATCCAACGGCGAATGGTCTTGTATTCGTCGCTCTCCTTTTCCATCTTCTTGCCGCCGCCGTGAGGCATGATGCCTGCACCCTTTTTGAGCAGCAGGCTTTCATCGGGAGCAGCAGGGAAGACCCGTCGGCCACGACCTTCCTTGACCAGCGTCTGGAAGTCGAGGTCAGCCTCGAAGCCGAGCAGCGAGAGACGGAAGCCGTTCTGTCCGCTGGCTTTGCCATGACAGCCACCGGCGTTGCAGCCAAGCTTGGTGAAGATGGGAACGATTTGGTTGGGGAAGTTGATGGGCAGGTTGTCGCCAACGTGATTGATCTCAACGGGGATCTTCACCGTCTGGCCCGACTGTTCGAGCAGCAGTTCGGTCTTGCCGTTGGCCAGCGGAATAACTCGGCCGCCGCGAAGTACCTTGGCCAGGTCTTTGTTGGCGATGCTGACCTTGGTGGAACCGGTGACATCGATCGGTTTACCCGAAGCCTGTTCGGTGATGATGAGCTGACGGGAATCGTCGCTACCATCAAGGCTAATGCGTTCGGGAAAGACCGACAGCTTCTGTGGTGTACTCTCACCAGCCAGGCTGTTGTCAGGAACGATCCAGGCACCGAGACAGACTGCCAGAGCAGCTACGGGGAGCAACCATTTCATGGTGGCTTACCTATTCAGGAAGGAGATTCAGACGGAACTAGCAATGGCATGCGGAAAGGTCTGCGACAAGGTAGGTCGATGCGTCGCTGACGACATTTCCTGAGCCAATAGAAAGTGTACCCGATCACACGGGGAATGCAAGGTAATCTATCCTCTCCTCACCATACAATAACCTTCGAGGATAACTGTTGATTGGTATTCGACCTCTTGGCTTCTTCTCTATGTCCACTCCCTTCACCAACTCGACGACGCGCTTCAGCACCAAGGCAGAAGTCTATGCCAAGGCTCGGCCACGTTATCCCAGGGAAGTCGTAACTTTCCTTGAACAGCAAGGGATTCTGCGACCGGGCAACACCATCATCGATCTCGGTTCCGGTACCGGCTTGTCGGCTAAGCCCTTTCTTCAAGCTGGCTACACAGTGATTGGCGTTGAGCCTAACGATCCGATGCGTATCGAAGGCGATCACTACCTGGCTCGTTATCCTCAGTTCCGTTCGGTAAAGGGAACTGCAGAAGCTACTACACTTCCCGATCAATCAGTCGACGTTCTCATTGCTGCCCAGGTGTTTCACTATTTCGACATCGAACGAACCCGCCACGAAGCCCAACGCATCCTCCGCACCCCAGGCTGGTTCGTGGCGATGTGGAACCATCGAAATCATCAGTCAACGCTCTTTCATCAGGGTTACGAGGCCATCCTGCGGAAGTATTGCCCCGAATATCACATTCTGGCCAATCTTTACCGTAACCCTCAGCGTGCTGCTGCCTTCTTTGGCTCAGGCTATGGCGATACCACCTTGCAGAATCCACAGCAACTGGATTGCGAACTCTTCGAGGCTCGCATCGAGTCAGCATCCTACATTCCCAAACCAAATCACCCTGACTATGGCCCGTGTATGTCTGAGATGAAGGAACTCTTCAACAAGCATGCTCGCGACGGCAAGGTGCAGTTTGACCTGGAAATCTGGCTCCACTGGGCAAGGTTGAACTAGTTGAAGGGTAAGCATAGTTGAAGCACTTCGACTAATCCCCATGCAAGCACCTTGCCAGTTCCTCCATTTCAACGACGCTGCCAACGGCCAGTGTTGTTCGTTGATGAATGCTCTCAGGATAGATATCGAGAATACGTTTGTCTCCATTGGTCGCTACGCCGCCGGCTTGCTCAGCAATGAAGGCGACGGGATTAGCTTCGTAGAGCAATCGAAGTTTGCCATCAGGGTACTTCTTGGTGGGAGGGTAAAGGAACACACCACCTTTGAGGAGTGTGCGATGGAAGTCTGGCACCATCGAGCCGATGTAGCGGGTGGAATAGGTCTTATTCAACTTGCCCTGACGCAGGTTTTCGAGAAACTTGCGGTAGCCCGGCGGAAAACCTTCTCGGTTCGCTTCGTTCACCGAATAGTAGTTTCCCTGCCTGGGCATCTTGATGTTCTCATGACTCAGTACGTATGCCCCGATAGCGGGATCGAGCGTGAAGCCATGCACACCTTTGCCCGCGGTGTAGACCAGCATCGTGGAAGAACTGTAGACGACATATCCAGCAGCCACTTGCCTGGAGCCGGACTGGAGCAGCCAGTTCTTGGGGTCTTTCGCCAGATGGTCGCCATCGGGCCTTTTGAAGATCGAAAACGTGGTGCCGACACTGACATTCACATCGATGTTGGACGAACCATCGAGTGGATCGAACACGACAGCGTACTTGGCATCGGGTGAACCCTGATGAATAATCATCGGATTCTCGTTTTCTTCGGAAGCCAGTACGCCGATGCTGCCTCGAAATCCGAGTGTATGGAGGATCACTTCGTCGGCGTACACATCGAGCTTCTGTTGAGCCTCGCCCTGGACGTTGATTTCGCCGTGTTCGCCAAGAATGTCCGAAAGCCCAGCCCGGCGAATACGTGCCTGGATGAGCTTGGTCGCCAGGGTGATACCTGAAAGCAGCCAGGAAAACTCGCCCGAAGCTCCGGGGAACCGCATCTGTTCCTGAAGGATGTGCGACTGCACTGTAATGACAGGTTTGATTTTTTCCCGTTGAGATAGAGCTGCCATGAGATGATCCTGCAGGGGTGATGCTGTATCAGACCTTAGATTGGGCCAAGGTTCAAGTGGCTGATTTCTATTTTGTTGAGGAGGAGACAACTTGTCTCCGGTTGGAGAGTCGCCCTGTGTTACGCCGCGGCTTTCCTGCTCTTGTGGCTCAAACTGAACAAGGCGAAGATTTCCTTCTCGGTCAGGCCCAGGCTGACAGGCTGTCCATTCTGAGCAATGATCTCTTCAAATAGACGGCGTTTGTGCTCAAGAACCTCGCAGATACGACACTCGATGGTGTTCTCGGTGATGAACCGTTTGACAAAGACTGTGCTCTTCTGCCCGATGCGGTGAGCACGATTGATAGCCTGGTCTTCGACTGCGGGGTTCCACCAACGGTCAAAGAGGAACACATAGTTGGCAAACTGTAGATTGAGGCCGACACTGCCAGTGCCATAGCTCATTAGGATAACGTGCTTGTTTGGATTGCTTTTGAATTCACCCAGCACGTTTTGTCGCTGGGAATGGGGCACCTTGCCATGGTAGAGCAACGGCCCAAATTCTTTGAGATGCTGGGCCAGCACCTCGAGCGGTTCGACCCATTGCGAGAAAATAATTGCCTTGCGGCCAGACTCTGCGACTTCAGCCATGTCAGAAGTAAGTTGATCGAGCTTGGAACTTTGCCCGGTGCGCTGGTCGAAGTTGCAGATCTGCTTGAGCCGCATGATCAGTTCAAACACGTGTTGAACGGTGATCGTTTCGCCCAGATCGTTGAGATGAATGATGCCTTCTTTCTCAGCCAACTCGTAAGCTTCTTGCTGCCCAGGGGTCAGCTCCAGATACACATCCTGAATGATTTTCTCCGGGAGATCCTTCATGACCTCTTCTTTCACCCGGCGAAGGATGCCATCCCGGGTGCGGTGAGCCAGCTCGTTGATCGGCGTATCGTGGGGAATCTCACCCGGCTGGACGAACGCCCAGATGTTGATGAGATCGGCAGGACGATTCTCTATGGGAGTACCAGTCAGCGCCCAACTACGCTCTCGATTGAGTGATCTGGCTACTTCAGCGGTTTTGTTGCCTTCGTTCTTGATGCGCTGGGCTTCGTCGAGAATAACCAGATCGAACTGGACGTTACCGTCCAACGCAAAGTCAGCGTCACGAGTGAGCAGTTCGTAATTGACCAGCTTGACGGGTGACTTGGATGCGGTCCAGGCGACTTTACGAGCCAGCCCATCGCCTGCAATCACTTCGACAGGCACATCCGGTGCCCAGAGTTTCAGTTCATTGAGCCAGTTGGGAACCAGAGGTTTCGGGCAAACAATGAGCGCCCGGCGAACTTCACCCGCATGAAGCAAAAGCCGTAGAGAAAGGATGGCCTGCATTGTTTTGCCCAGTCCCATTTCATCGGCAAGCAGGGCGCCATGGCGTGGCATCAGGAAAGCAATGCCTTCCATCTGGTAGGGGAACGGCTTGAAGGGGAGTTCAATCTTCTTTCCATGAAAGAGGTTTTCGAGCGGAGGCTGCAGCAGGGTGAGCAAGCGTTCCTTCATCATCACCAAGTCAGCAGGCGGCTTCTGCCGGGTTGGCTTCACGGTCTTGGGAGTGAGTAATTCTTCTAGGGTCGGGGGAACCGTCGAAAGTTGGGAGTTGAGAGTGGGGAGGGCAGGAACCGCTGCCGATTGTCCGGGAGAGAGGAACTTCCAGCCTTCCACCTGCACATCGAACTGGAGTTTGTTGCTGCCGACGATTGAACGGACGCTTGGAGGAGTGAGTTTGAGCTGCGCCGTACGAACGCAAGGTTCAAGCCAACTGGCCAAGGCAGGTATCTCGATGGCGAAACAACCGAGGTCAAGTTCCAGTGTCTGAACATCCGGGACTAAGAGGGGTTCCTGAGTCGTCGTCTTTTTGGCAAGCAGATTGCGTGGGGCAGCGGTCGTCTCAGCCTGGCTGCTGAGTCGTACCGGTCGGAACAGGGGATGATCGTTCCAGTCGCTCATTCAAACTTTCCGTTACTAAGCTGCCTTCAACGCCCCCATCTTTCTCGCTTCGATCAGAGCTTCTCGCACTCGGCCAAACGGTTCAGCCAAGTCGCTGACTTCAGTCTGCTGAAGCAGTGTCTTGATGGCTTCCACATCGTCGGGGAACTTCGGATGTGCCAGCAGGGCGTAGGATTTGGCCTTAGCGATGAGGGTCGCTTCCCATTCATGGAAGAGGCTGTGATCCATTGGGGCCAGCCAGGCGACTGGATGCTGTACCTGGTTCCGGAGTTCGAGAGCAGCATCACAATCGGTAACGACTAGCTGCACCTGAGCGCCGGCCTTTTCCACTAGGACTTTGCCGAGCAGGTCGGAACAGATGTAAGGGCGAAGGGTCGGGCCGTAGAGCAGTTGTTGAACTTTGTTGGGAACAACGGAAGTGGTCACTCGGAATTCGAGAGGCCTGCCCCAGGCGTTAGTCACCAGGTACCCGCCGCTGTAGCCCTGCTGATCCTGCTGGATAGTGAGAAAGCCAAGCTGAAGAGCATTATTATCCAATCCAGTCCTCCCCGGGACGTGGTGCAGGTTGATCGTCGCCAGATGCCTTTGATGAGGCATGGGCAGCTATGTGATAACTCGGCAAGTATGAAGAAAGCCTTGAAAAGGGGGAAATGATTGATGTTCAATATGTTGCCAACCTTCCCTGTTGATCGGAACAGGCGGTAGAGATGACCACGTTGGGACAATGATTCTTCGCGTGGACTTGAGTGAATTCCGATTAATGTTGGTTACATTTTCCTGAGGCTGCTCGGAGATTCGGAACGAAACGCCCAAATCCCTCTACTTCTTAGCGGTGTTTTCAAATCCCCCTTTGCCTTCCACTCGGCTTTCCTGATAATGCCAGTAGGTTAAATTACACATATTGACCGGCTTTCTGCTCATCCCACCTATGCAGCGAAATCGGCCGAGGATAGAGGATTCTATGGCGAGCGAGGCACCTACTGCGGTCATTGCCCCGGGGTTAGATAACATTCCCGTGGCTGAGTCGGCGGTCAGTTACATCGACGGCAAACGGGCCAGGCTCGAATATCGCGGCATCGCAGCGGAGACGCTTGCCAAGGAAAGCTGTTTCGAGGAAACGACCTATCTTCTGCTAAATGGCAAACTCCCTTCGCAAAAAGAACTGGTCGATTTTGATAACGACCTTCGAACCCGCCGCAAACTTAAGATCAAGCTGCTCGATCTGATGTCCTGCCTGCCTGAGAAAGGCAACTGCATGGGCGTCCTTCAGGGCATGGTGGCTCTGTTGAGTTCATACTATCCCACCAAGCCGGTCACGCCCGATCCCAAGGATAACTGGGATTCTGTGCTGCGCATTATCGCCTGCATGCCGACGATCATTGCAGCCTACCATCGCATCCGGAATGGCGACAAGCCTCTCGATCCTCGTGACGACCTCGACCATGCAGGCAACTTCTACTGGATGCTCTTCGAACGCATCCCCACCCCGGCTGTTCGCAAAGTGCTTGACGCCTGCTTCATTCTACATGCCGAACACACCATGAACGCTTCGACCTTCTCGGCGCGGGTCGTCGGCTCCACACTGGCCGATCCATACGCCGTTATCAGCGCTGCCATCGGCACCCTCTCCGGACCATTGCATGGCGGAGCGAACGAAGAAGTACTACCCTATCTCGAAGAGATCGGCGATCCTTCCAAGGCACGTGCCTGGCTGGAACACGCTGTCGCTACCAAGCGCAAGATCATGGGCTTTGGGCATCGAGTCTACAAGGTCAAGGATCCCCGTGCCACGGTGCTGCAAGAACTGGCTGAGCATGTCTTCGTCGAATCGGGCCGCCCCAAAATGTACGAGACAGCTGTCGAGATGGAACGGGCTGCCGTCAATATCCTTGGGCCCAAGGGTATCTACCCCAACGTCGATTTCTATTCCGGCATCGTCTACAAGGCACTTGGGATTCCCGTTGATCTCTTCACGCCGATTTTTGCCTTAGCCCGTTCAGCAGGCTGGCTGAGCCACTGGATCGAACAGATTCACAAGAACCGCATCTATCGCCCGGAGCAGGTGTTCGTGGGCGTCACCGGTGCCGAGTATGTGCCACTGGAACAAAGGGCATCGTAACAACAGCCCCGAAAGGGCGAAAGAACAAACCCGAGGGCACCCCTTGGGTAACAGGCGACAGGAAACAGCAAGCCCTGAAGGGGCGGGAGAAAATGTAGGGCTTTGCTCTGCTCTCTCGCCCCTTCGGCGCTTGAATAAACTATTCACCAATCTCCCCAGGCTTCGCCCTGGGATGTGATTTTCCACCCCTTTTGGGGCTGCCGAACGGATAACACCACACCATGCTCGATGCTCAATTCGTTGCTGATAACCTCGACCTTGTTCGCCAGAACAATGTCAATCGGAACGTCAAGACCGATCTGGATCGAGTGCCGATGCTCGTTGCCGATCGCAAGAACCTGGTGAAGGAAGTACAAGCGATTCAGGCCAAGCAGAACGAACTGGCCAAATTGACAGGCAAAGAGAAGGATGCTGCCAAGCGTCAGGCCCTGATTGAAGAAGGCCGTGGGTTGCGTAGCCAGGTAGCGGAACAGGAAGCTAAGCAAAAGACGATCGATGAAGAACTGCGTACCGTCCTGAGGCTCATCCCCAACCTGACTCACCCTGATGCTCCGGTCGGCACCGATTCTACCGCCAACAAAGTCATCAAGAAGTGGGGGACGCCGACTAAGTTCGATTATGCACCGCTCGATCATGTGGCTCTGTGCGAGAAGCTCGATCTCTGCGATTTCGAAGCAGGCTCTCAGGTAGCCGGCCCAAAGTTCTACTTCCTCAAGAACGAAGCGGCCATGCTTGAGATTGCTCTCATCCAGTATGCGATGAGTACGCTCAACAAAGCTGGCTTCATTCCCATCGTCACTCCCGACATGGCCAAAGTCGAGGTGCTCGAAGGCATTGGCTTCATCCCTCGTGGCCCTGAGACGCAAATCTACTCAGTCGAGAACACTGATCTCTGCCTGGTGGCAACGGCTGAGATCACCCTCGGCGGTTTGCACATGCAGCAGATACTTGATGAGGCCAAGTTTCCACTGAGATATGTAGGTCTCTCCCACTGCTTCCGCACCGAAGCAGGCGCTCCAGGGCGTGATACCCGAGGTCTCTACAGGGTGCATCAGTTCACCAAGGTCGAGATGTTTGCCTACAGCACGCCGGAGCAGTCCGAAGCGGTACATCTCGAAATCCTTGGCCTCGAAGAAGCAATCTTCCAGGGTCTGGGCATCCCCTATCAAGTAATCGATACCTGCACCGGCGACCTCGGTGGCCCGGCGTACCGGAAATACGACCTCGAAGCCTGGATGCCCGGACGTGGCACCGCCGGCGAGTATGGCGAAGTGACGAGCACTTCCAACTGCACTGACTATCAATCCCGTCGTCTTAACATCCGCAGTAAGGCAGCAGGCGGTAAAGGCACCCGCTACGCTCACACCCTCAACGGCACGGCAGTCGCCATCACCAGGGCCATCATCGCCATTCTGGAGAACTATCAGCAAGCTGATGGGAGTGTGTTCGTACCGGAGGTATTGAGGCCCTTCGTGGGGAAGGATCGGATTGTGCCCCGCTAATCATGCCACCTCCTGCACATTCTTCTGACATTCCTCACTGTCCCAAGACAGGTCGTCGCCGTGTCGCGGTTCTTGGCGCTACCGGGTCGATCGGCACCAGCACCCTTGATGTGATTCACTCACTGCCTGACCAACTACAGGTATTCGGTCTTTCGATCCATCGTTCGGTTGATCAACTGGATGCTCTCATCGAAAAGCATCGCCCAGAAATTATCGCAAGTACGCGGGAGATGAGCCCACGGACGCAGTCCGTGGGCATGCAGCCCAACATGGTGGTGGGACCTACTGCCATCGAGCAACTCGCTCGTAATCCCGATGTTGATATCGTTCTCTCCGCTATCGCTGGTGCCGCGGGGCTGCGAGGCAGTTGGGCGGCCCTCGAAGCAGGCAAGCCGCTTGCTCTTGCCAACAAGGAAACCCTCGTCGTGGCCGGGCCGCTGGCGATGCAACTGGCTGAGCGAAACCGCTGCCCCTTGCTTCCCGTCGATAGCGAGCATTCAGCCATTTTCCAGATTATTCATGAACGAGGGATTAGCGAAGTTGAACGCATCGTCCTCACTGCCAGTGGCGGGCCATTCCGTGGAAAGAATCCAAGACAGTTGGTAGATGTTACGATTGAACAGGCGCTTAATCATCCCACCTGGAAGATGGGCCGGAAGATCACCGTAGATTCGGCCACGCTGATGAATAAGGCTCTCGAAATTGTCGAGGCCCGCTGGCTGTTTGGATTAGCCCCCGAACAGATTGAGGTGGTGATCCACCCCGAATCTATCGTACACTCCTTCGTCGAGTTTCGTGATGGTTCCGTGCTGGCCCAATTGTCGCCTCCCGATATGCGGTTGCCGATCCAATATGCCCTCATGTACCCGGACCGGGTTCCTGGGCCGACTCGCCGCCTCAACTGGGCTGAACTTCGTAACCTATCCTTTGAACAGCCTGACCGAACGACCTTCGGGGCGCTCGATCTGGGGTTCGAGGTGGCCTGCCAGGGCGGCACCGCTGGGGCAGCGCTGAATGCCGCCAACGAGGCTGCGGTTGCCCGCTTTCTGGCAGGGACGATGCGGTTTCTCGACATCACGCCTGCTTGCCGGGACGTGGTGGCCAGCCATCCGTTTGAAGCCGAGCCGACGCTCGATGGCTTGTTCGCCGTCGATGCCTGGGCCCGACAGGAGATTGAGCATTGGAAGCAGAGAATGTAACCACGGACGCGCCGGCCAAAAAGAGTGGCTTGCCCATCACGGAACTACTGGTGGCTGTCGCCATCGGAGCAGCCATCTACGTGGGCGTGCTCAAAGGCAAGGGCTTTGAAGAGGGGCTGCGGTCGCTGCTCAGCATCGGGATGGCCATTGTCGGCATCGGCCTGTTGATCTTCATTCATGAACTGGGCCACTTCCTTGCCGCCAAGTGGTGTGGCGTTAAAGTCGAAGCATTCGCCTTGGGGATAGGGCCGTTGATCCCCGCCCTCAGCTTCAAACGAGGCGAGACGAGTTATGGCATTGCCTGGTTCCCTATCGGCGGCTACGTCAAGATGCTTGGACAGGTCGATGATCCAAATGACAAGAGCCAGGACGCCAAAGAAGTCTCTGAGAGTCCTCATTCCTACAAGAACAAGACGGTCGGCCAGCGGATGCTCATCATCTCGGCCGGCGTCATCATGAATGTCCTGCTCGGATTCGTGCTTTTCATCATCGTCTACTTCTTCGGTAAGGACGAAGTGGTGGGCAAGATCGGCACCATCTCGCCCGGTTCCCCCGCTGAGCGGGCGGGCTTGCAGTCTGGCTCGGAACTTCTGCAAGTATCGAATATCAATAACCCCTGGTACAACGATCTCAACATGTCCTCCGCCCTTTCCAGGGCAGGCTCGACCGAGATACCGATCAAATTCCGCACAAGAGACGGTCAGGAACGAGCGGTCATTGTCATCCCCAAGAAAGACAAGAACGATTCACGGCCCACCGTCGGCGTCACAGATCCCAGGGGAACAAGATTACATCGATTCGCTCCGAAGGGGCAGTCGCCTGCAAACCCCTGGCATCCAGCGGGCAAAGCTGCGTTTCTGCCCAGCGACATTATTGTCAGCATTCAACCTGAAGGGATAACCGAAGCCACCCCTGTCAAAGATGGGTTCGATATCCATCTGGCCGAACACATCTTCAGAGACAAGAAACTCAAGTATCAGGTCAAGCGAGCAGGAGCCAAACCAGATGAGACAACGCTGCTTATGGTTGAAGTGGAACCAAGTCAGTTCCGTACCCTTGGCCTGCGCATGACGATGGGGCCGATTGTTTCACTCTCCGAGTACCGTCCAGCAATCACGAAAGAGTTGCAGGCAGGCGATCTCATCGTCGCTGTTAACGGCAAAACAGACTTTGATCCCATGCAGTTGCCCGATCTGGTGGATCGAATGGCTCGATTAGGCAAGCCGGTTATTTTGCAGTTCAAGCGTGAAGAGAAGACGTTTGATATCACCGTAACCAGAAACGAGGTCGACCAGCGGGGTACGTGGATGGAATCGAGCCCAAATGCCAATGCGCCGATGGCCTTCCCCGCTTTGGGGTTCAGTTACTCGGTGGGCAACGTGATTGCCAGCGTAACTCCCGGTTCCCCGGCACACAAGGCCGGCATCAAAGCAGGTGAGACGATTAAGCAGGTGGCGTATGAGAACAAGGATCCGGAATTCAAAGATAAGCTCGAACTAGGTGAGAAGTATGGCTGGCCTTTTGCCTTTGAATGGATGCAGGACTTGCCTCCGAAGACCCTTTATACTTTGACGATCGTTGATGCCGCCGGCACAGAACGCTCTGTTGAGAATCTTCAGACAGTGCCGGACCCCAACTGGTTCTTTTACACTCGCGGACTGAAACTAGAACCGGAGACCCGCCTTCGCATTGCGGACAATATCTGGGACGCCATCGTTATCGGCGGTCGAGAATCGTACCGTTTCGTTGGTCGTATTTATCTCAACCTCTACAGCCTGATTCGAGGCGACATCTCGGTAAAACTCCTCAATGGCCCACTGGGCCTGGCGGAAATGACCTATCGGGTTGCCAACATCGGCTTGATTGATCTCCTCCATCTGTTGGCGATCATTAGTATCAACTTGGCCATTGTCAACTTCCTGCCCATTCCTGTACTTGATGGCGGCCATATGGTACTGCTCATCGCCGAGAAGATTCGGGGCAAGCCTTTGAACGAAACCTGGGTGGCGGTTATCACTTACATTGGCTTGGCCATCGTGCTGTCTTTGATGCTGGCCACTGTCTTCCTCGACTTCACCAAGTACGCCTGGTTCCAGAAGCTGTTTGGCTGGTAAGACTCAGGAGTCAAAAGCCAGGAGCCAGAATGAAGACATTAATACGGAGATTTACCATGTATCGGTTGATTGGATTCACACTGATTTGCGTGTTACCGGTCACGCTCATCCTGGCCGATGAGGAACACTCCCAATCATGGCAACAGCTTGTTAAGGCTGGACCGACTGTTATCCCGACGATCCTCAAGCACCTGGATCATGCCAATCCCACCGAAGCAAACTGGTTGCGTACTGCCGCTGAGGCGATCATCGAAAAGGAAGTGGCTGCCGGGAACAAGCTCGATCAAGCGGCTCTCGAAGCCTTCGTCAAAGATACTAAGCATGCTCCTCGCAGCCGTCGCATGGTCTACGAATGGATCATCAAACTCGATCCAACTTCGAAGGCGAAGTTGGTGCCGACGTTCTTGAACGACCCCAGCCTGGAATTACGACGAGATGCGATCGCTGATGCTTTGGAGAAACTACCTAAAGATGGTGACCGCAAGGTAGGGCTTCGCAAGATTCTTGCCAACACCCGTGACCGTGACCAAGTCGATGCGATTGCCAAAGAACTGAAGACCTTGGGTGATGAGGTTGATCTCGCCGCCCACTTTGGCTTCATCCGCGAATGGGCTGTCCTTTCGACTTTCGACAACACCGGCGAGAAGGGCTTTGCCACTGTCTATCCTCCTGAACAGCAGCTTGACTGGAAAACACTACCCACAGGCAAGGACAACAAGCCCACTCAGTGGACGAAGGCAACAAGCAAAGACCCCTATGGTAAGATCAACCTCGCCAAGGATGTCGGTAAGTTCAAGGCCTCAGTGGCCTATGCTGTCGCTATCGTGAAAGTTGACAAAGAAACGAAGATCGATGTGCGGGCCAACACGCTCAACGCCATCAAAGTGTGGGTCAACGGCAAGCCCGCCATTGCCCATGAAGAATACCATCATGGCGATAACCTCGATCAATACATCGGTTCAGCGACATTGAACCCCGGCGAAAACCTGATCCTGGTCAAACTCTGTCAGAACGATCAAAAGGAACCGTGGGCTCAGGCCTGGGAGTTCGCCCTGCGTATCTGCGACAACCTCGGCACTGCAGTTAAGGTTGATCTGGTTCCCACTCCCGTTCAGTATGCTACCTCGGAGAAATAACCTGTGCGAATCATCACCCTTGCTTCATCGTTACTTCTTCTCAGCGCAGCCACCGCCGGCGATTGGCCCAGCTATCGGGGTAACGGCAGTGCCGCCGATACCAGCAACATTCCGCTGACCTGGAGCAAGACGGAAAATCTGCTCTGGTCCGCTCCCCTGCCCGGCCAAGGCCCAGCGAGTCCCATCGTGATCGGCAATACGGTTTTTGTGACCGCCAGTTCCGGTTACAAGCAGGATCGACTGCATGTCTTCGCCTTTGATGGCGCTACCGGCAAGAAGATGTGGGAACGACAGCTTTGGGCCACCGGACGTACCGAATGTCACCCCAAATCAGCGATGGCTGCTCCGACGCCCACCGCTGACAGCGAACGGGTCTACGCCCTGTTCGCCACCGCTGATCTGGTCTGCTTCGATCATCAGGGCAATATGCTCTGGTATCGACCACTGACCCAGGAATACCCGAGCATCAGCAACCAGGTCGGCATGGCGTCGTCCCCCATTCTGGCCGGCGGCACGCTTATCATTCCCATGCAGAACTCGGGAGAAGCGTCGTTCTACCTCGGTGTCGCCCCCAAGACCGGTAAAGACAAGTGGAAGGTGAAGCTGAACAAGGAAGTCGCCTGGAGTACGCCCTGCCTGATGCCTCAGGACAAGCGTACGCTCGTCCTCTATCAGGATGATGTTGGTCTGCACGCCATCGACGCAGCCAGCGGCCAACAGGCGTGGAACTTCACTACTTTCAAAACCAACGGTATTGTTGGCCCGTCGTTGCTGGACGCTGACAAGGTAGTAGTCGCGGGTGATGAGTTTGGAGTGATTCAACCCGGTGCAGACGACACAACTCCCAAGGTACTTTGGAAGACGCCGAAGGTACGCCTGGGCTACTGCACCCCCCTGCAACTTGATGGCATCATGATCGCCCTGACCAATGGCGGCGTCGTCAGTGCCTTTAAGTCGGACGATGGCACCGTGCTTTGGCAGCAGCGGGTGAAAGGCAATTTCGCTGCCAGCCCGGTGAAGGTGGGCAACAAGGTTCTGCTGGTTAACGAAGAAGGCACGACTTATGTGTTGGAGCCGAGTACCAAGGAAGGGAAGATCGTGGCTACTAATTCCGTAGGTGCAGAGAACATGCTCAGCACGCCAGCCATCGCCAATGATCGGCTCTACCTTCGTTCCGATTCGATGCTCTACTGCATCGGTAAGAAGTAACCTTTAGAGAGTTACCTCTTGCTTAACGTGAGGTAACTCAGATATAGACGTCACACATCACCCTTGTTCTTGACATTGTTCTCCCCATCATCACCGGAACGTGATAGCAACTCTATCGCCCTTTCACTCGCTCCATCACCGCCTTGCGGCTGGTCTCGAAAGCGAAGGGTTCCAGCACTCGATTGAAGTTCTCCGGATCGATCAGTTGCGGATAGAGCAGCACGGCACCCTTGATACGATCAGCATCGAAACTGAAATGTTTAAGAAGCTGGCTGGCCTGATCACAGGTGAAGTGACGGCCGGCGACAAAGTTCTCCATGAACTGATACTTATCCTTATCGAACGCCTGGTTACGCATGCTGACCGACAGCCGATTGAAGTCTTCATTGGAGATTACCTTGGGCTTGGGCAGAGTGTCGCCCATTCTGCCCAGTATCTGTTTGAGCTGAAGCTCCGTTCTCGTCAAAAGTAATTCGATGCGATCACGATTGCCAGATGGGGGCACACGCTTGAGCAGTTCGCGGGCTTCCTGCAAATCCTTGAGCATTTGTGTGTTGCCGTCCGGGATCGTCGGCTTCGGCTGTTCCTTTTGCCTGTCGCTGGCGAATTGAGCCTGGCAAGGCAATGTGATGGAGAGAAGACAGGTCAGGCAACAGATGAACTTGCTCATGAATCGATTCCATGGACTGGATAGCACCGATAGTACCTTCAAGGCCAGCCGGTGCAAGTGCAGAAAGCGCTATCACCATTTCGGCGAAATGATGTAAAGTATAATGAGCGTCGATTCAAGAAAGGACATGGACGATGACTGCCAAACGCCTCGTTGCGCTTCCCCGCTGGCTACTGGTGCTCTTGCCCATGTTGTGTCTGCTGATGGCAGCTCAGGTGGGGTCCAACCTCAAACCGGCAGCGGTAGGCATGACCGAGGCTGCTCAGAAGTGGTTAGGTTTGCTCTCAACAGAAGACAAGGCAACTGCCAACTATCCGTTCGACCATGCCGAGCGCACCGCCTGGTACTTCGTGCCGCTTCAGGACAAGGACAAGAAGCCAACCCGCAAGGGATTGCGGCTGGAACTGATGAACGATGCTCAGAAGGCGGCTGCGATGGGCCTGGTTCAGTCGGCCCTCAGCGAGACGGGTTTCCGTAAGGTGCAGACCATCATGTCGCTGGAGAACGTGCTGATCGAACAGGAGAAGGGCAAAGGGCCCGTGCGAAACCCGGGCTGGTACTTCGTGACGATCTTCGGCACACCCAGCCTGGAAGGCACTTGGGGCTGGCGGATCGAAGGGCACCATCTCTCGCTCAACTTCACGATCAAAGATGGCAACGTGGCGAGCATCACCCCGGCGTTCTTTGGTTCCAATCCCGGTGAAGTCAAAACGGGTGACAAGCAGGGAACACGACCGTTGGCTACTTCACTCGACAATGCGCTGAGCCTGATCAAGTCGCTGAACGATGAGCAAAAGACGGTTGCCCTCCAGAGCAAGGCGTTCCCCGAAGTGCAGGGCCAAACCGTATCAGCCAAGATCAGCGCCCCGGTGGGTGTCCGGTACGACCAACTTCAACCTGACCAGCAGAAGGCGATGCAGCAACTGGTCGAATGTTACCTCGAAAACTTTCATCCTAACCTGCAGAAGGCAGAGCGAGACAGGCTGGCTGATGCCGGCTGGGATGCCGTCACTTTTGCCTACTCCGGTACGCCGGAACCTGGCACACCGCTCACCTATCGCCTGCAAGGCCCTAAAGTGCTGGTCGAGTTCATCAACCTGCAAGCTGACGGGGCGGGCAACAAGAATAACCATTACCACACCAGTTGGCGGACGCTGCCGAGCGACTTCGGCATGACCCAGGCAGCGAAGTAGCTGAACCTTTTTGGTCGATGATTGTCCGTACTGCTGACGGGTCTTAGAATGGCTCAGCAGCGCTCGGAGGGGTGGCAGAGCGGTTGATTGCACCGGTCTTGAAAACCGGAGACGCGCGAGCGTTCATGAGTTCGAATCTCATCCCCTCCGCTTCGCCTATGGCGAAGAGAGGAGAAACGAGAGAGAAGTGAGTGGAACGAACTCCTCTCTCGATTCTCCGGTCTCCTCTCTCCTTTCTATTTTCCTCTCATGGCCTTCACGTTCGAGAAACTAATCGTTTATCAGAAGGCAATCGATTTCGCCGATCGTATCTGTCAGCTCTCCGCTTCTTTCCCTCGCGGATATTCTTTTCTCGTCGATCAACTTTACCGGGCCGCACTATCCATCGCCGCCAACCTTGCAGAAGGTAACGGACGATTTACCAAGCCCGACCGCAAGAATTTTTTCGGCATTGCCCGTGGCTCCGCGCAGGAATGCGTGCCACTGTTAGAACTAGCCAGACGCAGACAGCTCATTCCTGACGAAGTTCACGCGGGGTTGAAGGATAGACTCGAAGAGATTGCTAGAATGCTTTCCGGACTGATCAACGGCTTGGAAAATCGAAAAGTCTAACCTGTAACCCAGCCCTCATCTGCTGTTTATTTCTTTGAGTGTGTACGCATCTTTTCATTATTGTGCCATCTCTTAAAAGCCCCTCATTCTGGGCATTTCCACTCATCCGGTACAAGACAGCTGCATTAGTTCAGCCTATCCTAACAACTATCACGTCTCCCGTAGTCCTGCTATCAAGGATATCAGCATGTTGATTCGTTATCTGATAGTGTTGTCGTTATCGGTCGGCTTCTTCGTCCCTTTGCATTCAAACGATTGGCCACAATGGCTGGGCCCCAAGCGTGACGGCATCTGGCGCGAGAAGGGACTGCTTGATAAGTTCCCCGAGAAGGGCTTGAGCGTCAAATGGCGAACGCCGCTGGGGAAAGGCTATGCCGGCCCGGCTGTCGCTGACGGTAAAGTCTACGTGATGGACTGGGATCGAGAAAAGGACAAGGAAGGAAACAACGTTCGCCCAACTAAAGAAGGCATCCCAGGCTACGAGAGGCTTCTCTGTCTCGATGAAAAGACAGGTAAGGAGCTTTGGAACTACAGGTATTCTGCCAAATACAAGGTCTCGTATCCCAACGGGCCACGGGTGACGCCAATCATCGAAAAGGATCGTGTCTATTGCATTGGTGCCATGGGGCACTTCTTCTGCTTGGATGCCCAGAGCGGCAAACCAATCTGGACGAAAGAACTGACCAAGGAATACAACACTTCCTCGCCGGTGTGGGGTTATTCGGCTCATCCCCTCATCGTCGGTGATCTGATTCTCACCCTCGTCGGCGGTAAGGATTCAGCTGTGGTGGCATTCGACAAAGTTACTGGCAAGGAAAAGTGGAAAGCGTTGAACTCCGAGGAAGTCGGCTACGCTCCCCCAATCCTGATGAACGTCGGCGGTACCAATCACCTCATCATCTGGCTATCGGAAACGGTCAACAGTCTCGATCCAACAACAGGCAAAGTGCTCTGGACGCATAAGTACCCCGCCGACGGCAAAGTCGATCGCCCGGCTGTTTCCATCGTCATGCCCAGGCAGGTCGATGCTGACAAACTGTTCGTTACCACCGTCTATCATGGACCGTTGATGCTGAAATTGAATAAGGATACGCCCACCCCGAGCGTGCAGTGGCAGGTGGAAGGCAGCATGAATAAACCACCGAAAGGCCTCTCTGCTTTAATGGCTACACCGTCCTACAACAAGGGGCATCTGTATGGAGTCGATATGCAAGGGCATCTGATGTGCTGCGATTCGGAAGATGGCAAAGTGAAGTGGCAAACGTTCGATCCGATCCTTGATGACAAAGCCAGGAAGTCGAAGCGACCGGTGCGTGAGATCGACTGTGGCAACGCCTTCCTGATTCAACTTGGCGACAACAGCGATGAGTTCCTGCTCTTCAACGACCAAGGCTACGTCATCAAGGCCAAGCTGACGCCGGAGAAGTACGAAGAGTTGGGCCGATTCAAGCTGCTTGAACCCACCCACGATGCCCGTGGACGCACCGTCGTCTGGTCGCACCCCGCCTGTGCTAATCGGCATATCTATGCACGGAACGATTCTGAGATCATCAGTGTTTCGATGGAGCAGTAATGATGGTTGTCATCACGCTCCGTCGTGATAACAAGCAAAAGCCCACCCTTTGCCAAAGGTGGGCTTTATCATTAAGAGAGTGCCGAAGGAGGGACTTGAACCCACACACTCTTGCGAGTAACGGATTTTGAATCCGTCGCGTCTGCCATTCCGCCACTTCGGCTGCTTATTGATGACACGCTGGTCAGCAATAACGTTCGTACTTTGAACAATAGATAATCGACGACCGGGGGGCAAGTCTTTAGGGACGATAGGTACGATAGATCGGTTTCGCCCCAGCCGGTTGGCCGCTTATTTGGGCTCTGAGCCAGTTCAGGCCGTCAAGATTGTCTTTCAGGCGTTCTTCGACATCGACTTCATGAACATGCCCAAGGATGGCTATGGGGCCGGTGTATCCGCTGTCCTGAATGATCTTGAGAAGTTTCAAGTCTTCGGAGCCTGCTCCGATGGGGAGGATTTTCTTGCCCACTTGATCCCCCTTGGGGACCATGCCATTGAGGGTAACGCATTTCAGATAGGGTTTGAGCTGCTTCATCACCTCTGGGAAACGGTCCAGATGCGCATGGCCATGATGGAGGTTATAGATGAGGCCCAAATTTTTTACTTTCATCGCCTTGATTAATGCAAGTTGATTTGCTGGTTCACCCATCCAACCGCCATGGTTGTAGAGGCATACACTGCAACCAATCTTGTCGGCAGCCTGGAGAATGGGTTCCAGCTCGATGGTACACGATGCCAATTTAGTTGCTGTATTGGGGCCTTTCGGTTCATCGAGCGAGACCCACAGTTCAGTGACGATCTTATTTCGTTTCAGAATATCCAGAATCTGCTGGGCATCTTTGTTTATGGTCGCCGGAAACCAGACCGCCTGTAGCTGGATCCCTTCCTTGACAAGCAACTTTACTTCTGTCTCAAAAGTCGGCAGATGCTTATCCCGCCAGTCGTAGGCAAAACGCTTGATGCCAAGCTTCTTCAGCATCGCCACCCGTTCTGCCGGGCTACGGTCTTTGGAATCGAACGGAACGATGCACCAGGCGACGAGATTATCCTGGCGGAAGAGGTCTTTGGGTGGCTGGGTGAGCAGGCAGGCAAGAACTAGTGTAAGCATGATGCATCTCTATCAATGAAAAACCACGGTTACAGGATAGTGTAACCGTGGCAGAAGTGGAATGAGAAACTGCTGGATCGGCCCCCCCTTGAGAAGTGTCTCAGGTCACCCGAAACACCTCCCGTTCTACCGCTTCTATGATGTCGCGCACCGGGCAGCGGTCGATATTGGCAAATAGCGGAGCATCTTCTTCGAGCATCTTGGCCACCTTGCGCTCGGCGGCGATGGCGGTGGTGTGGCTCTTAGCCCCGTAGAAGTGGCCGATCTCGTTGTAGCTGGCCCCGGCCATGCGTCGGGCCAAAAACATCACCAGCATGCGCGGGTAGCTTACCGCTCGTGCCCGACTGTTCTCGTGCAATCGCTTGGGTTCAATTCCCAGTTGCTTGCAGACGAGTTGTTCCAGTTGCTGCAACGTCGTGACCTTGCCCTGTTCAGGGAATTGATTGGCGACAGCTTCCCGCACCATCGACAGCGTAAGGGCCGTCTGATGCACCTGAGCGTAGTGGCGAACAGTATGCAGCACGCCTTCGAGTTCACGGACATTGCCCCGCATCCGCTCAGCGAGGAACTGCATCGCATCCTTGGGCAGAGTCAGGTTTATCTTCTCGCCCTTGGCCTGCAGCATATTGAGGCGGGTGAGCTTGTCGGGCAGTTCCATTGGCCAGCAGCCACCACCAATCAGACGATCAGCGAGCAGGGGCATCGTCTCAGCAAGCATCTTGGGATGACGGTCGCAAGTGAGGACGACCGGGTGGCCATGTCGGGAAAGCGTATCGATGGTGTGGATAAACTCTTCCTGGGACGACTTCTTGCCGGCGAGGAAATTGACATCGTCGATGAGCAGGGCAGCAGCGTCACGGAACTGCCGGCGGAAACTGCCCATCTGGTTGCCACTCAGGGAACCGAGGAAGCGGTTGGTGAAATCCTCAGCGGAGAGGTAGATCACGCTCATCCCGCTCAGTTGCTTCTTAAGGGAAGTGTAGAGGCCTTCGAGAAGATGCGTCTTGCCAACACCTGATGGGCCAAACAGCGTGATAAGCCTGGGGGCGTGTTCGACATCCTGCATCAGGTTGAGGATGCCCTGGTAGGCCAGGCGATTGCAGGGGCCGACCACGAAGTCGTCGAGTTGTTTCCATTGCCGGGGCTGGCGAGCCGGCCTGATGGGGCTTGGGGAAGAGAATGGTTCACCACGTAGCACTGCGTCCGTTCGCGCATTCATCGGTCTTTCCTCCTTGACGATGGGTGAACGACCCACACCTGTGGATCGTGTACTGGCCGGTTCTCCTTGCTGAACTGCCGGCACCGTGGCGGGCAGAATGGCCCCCTCCGGATCGAGCGCAATCTGGATGTCCGGCATGGTGCCTAGGACTTCCAGGGCGACTTCCCGTAGAGGTTCCATGAAGTTCTTGGAAATGCGGTCTTTGTGGAATTGAGCGGGAACGTAGACGGTGAGCATCCCGTCGTTTATTGCCATGCGGCTGCGGCCAAACCAGACCTCGTACCGGGTTTCGCCAAGACGATGAGCGAGCAGCGTCGCAAGCGCATCAAGAGAAGCCGGGTGAGGGCGATTTACGAGTTGTGTCGTGCTCATATCCGTGGCACTTGTAGAGAGGCACGCCAAGGGCATGCACAGTATCCGAAGTTGTTGGGTGCTCCGGGTTCTCTTTTCTGCTCCGATCCCTGGTTAAGTTGCCTGCTCGGTTCCACCGATAAATAAAGAATCCTTCCCACCGCTGGCTCTTTCACAGGGCTGGGCAGAGCGAAAAACCCGCTCACAATCACTATTGCATCTTGCGATGATCCATTGCATAATGCTATAAGCATCGCTTCATGCGATCCATGATTGCATCTCGTTATCTTACTGTCTTTAGCCCCCCTTTGCCAAGCAGAAAGATTCGGAATATGCCAAGTGCAGCGATTGAGCTGGGAAAGCTGCCTGAATGGATTGAGGCAGGCAAACATTTAGTCCGGGCTCGGAAACAAAAAGGACTCACACAGAAAGGATTGGCCGACTTATGCCAGCTTCGCCAGGGGGAAATCTCTGCCTTCGAGAGCGGACGCCGACATCCCACCCTGGCACAACTTACTGAACTGGCGCGCAGCCTGGATATGCCCCTTCAGTGGTTCATCACTGGCTCATTAGAGCCCGCAGTCAGCACTGCTGATTTGAAATGCGAACTGCGTTACTGGGGCATTTACGATCTACCCACAGAAGGGCTTCGAGTACCGGGGGCATTCCGGCCCCTTGAGCAGCTACTTTCAGTCAGCCTCAAAGGTGATCTCGTACCAAAAACCATCGTCGAATCGATGCCCTATCTCCTGGCAACCAGCCGATGGCGTTCCCGATTGCTGCTGGCCTATGCCCGTGAGGCAGGGGATGTCAGGGTTCTCGGCAGGTTGGGCTGGCTCGCCGATGTCACCCGAAGCCTGCACAAGGCCGGTCACTTGGTTGAGGCACAGGTCCAGGCTGCGCCCCTTTTGACCATCACCAAGAAAGCAACCAAGAGTGAGAAATCTGACAGTCTGGGGCACCCAGCTGCCGACTGGTCCACGGTACCGGTGGTGAACATGCGTTGGAATATTACTTACGCAGCCAACGCCGATCAGTTCAAGCTGCGTGTCGAACAGCTACGAAAGCTGAAGCCCGTGCGAGAAGAGTAGACCCCAACCAATTCACTACGCCACTCGGCTGAAGACCGGTTCACTCAACAGGCTGTACAGGAGCCTCATTGAACTGGCGTAAGATTCGACCAGCGACGCTCCCCCCATTGAAACGAGGACGACCTGCGGACGTTCCGACAGCTTGAGCACCTGCTGCTGTACGCCGCTCCAATTCACATCACCATGACCGATCGGCAGGCTGCGGAAGATCTCATGCCGTCGGCGATCTCGAAGCCTGAGTTGCCCCAGCGATGTCCCAAGTGTTTCGAGGTCAACTACAGGATCGCGACCTACTGCCACCGCATTGCCCACATCAAAACTGATCTTGAGAAACTGCGGATCAAGGTCGGCGACGCTTCGGGACAGCTCTGCCGGCCAATTCGTCTCCAGGCAAAGCGCAAGGCTTCGTTCACGAGCCTTTTCCAGGGCAGGCGAGAAGTACTCAATCGTTCGTCGCAGATCAGCTGAATTCTCCGGCCGGGCTGCTTCCAGGCACGGCACATGAATGCAACCGGCGCCAACGTAGGCAGCCTTCTCCACCAGGTCAGCAATGGCATCAATGATGGCTGCATCTACCCGGCCCTTGCGATCAATCGGCGACCATTCATAGGCAAACGTGGCTGAGATCGATTCGAGAATGACCCCCGTGGCCATCGCAGAAGTATTCCAGCGAGTGGCGCCATCGTACTGGCTGAGCCAGCGGCGGTCGGTATGCAGAGTACCGTGCGTCAGTTCGATGGCGCTGATGCCCAGACTCATGGCCTGAGCGCACAGACGCGCGTCCGAAGTTCGTAGGTGGTAATCGATTGCTGCCAGTCGCATGATGCTGTTCCCCCAGCGTCTGTTGCAAGTATGAAGGCGAGGGGCAGCCGGTCAAAAGTAAACTATTACTCATCGGCAAAGTGGAGAGGGAAAGTGGCGTTATTGTCGATCTATTTCGCCGCGCTATTGAGAAGCGCGAGAA
This sequence comes from Gemmatales bacterium, assembly GCA_035430005.1. Classification (GTDB taxonomy): domain Bacteria; phylum Planctomycetota; class Planctomycetia; order Gemmatales; family HRBIN36; genus JAEUIE01. The sequence continues at coordinate 6,194 of DAOMFV010000030.1, read as the reverse complement.
GATGATCGGCTTATATCAATTGGAGGGAGAAGTAAGGCTATGTAACACATCGACCTTGCTCCATTAAGGTGTAGTTGCAATCGGTTGGAGTGTGTCACACCAATCAACTCTTCACTTCACCACTGTAGCGCTTTTGCATCTCTTCAAAGAAGCTGAAGCGATCACGTTCGTTCTTTTTTGCAGCGATCAGCTTGCCCATGCCGGCGTATTTCCCGGCTAAGTCCTTATGGCCAAAGCGAAGCAGTTCTTCGACGGCGAAGACGAACAGATCAAGGTCTTCACCCTTCTCCGCCAGTAGTTTGTCGAGATCAACCTTGGCCTCCGGCACTCGTTTGCCGGCGAGCAACACCTTGAGACGCAGCTTGCGGTAGTCGATAGACCGCTTGCCGGCGTTGTGTTTGGCATCCCGTTCCAGAGCCTTCAACGTGGAAACGTAGGCCCGCTCCACACGATCTTCGCCGAGCAGTTGGAAGATGATGTGCTGATCGTAAATGAACGTATCCTGGCCGGGAGTCGTGGAAGCGCGGTTGACCAGGGCCAGGGCATGCTTGCCGGCCAGTTCGTTGGCATCGAGCCGCTTGGCGGAAGTGAAAGCAGCGCGTAGATCATCATCACTCAGCGTCTCGCAATTGAGAGTTGCCAGTTCCGAGGCATTCATTGCTGAAATAGAACGAGGGGCTCCTGCTACATCGGGAGCCTCAGAAGTGACAACCTGATCCAACCCCAGCTTGTGCCGCAGATCATCCATCGTATAGGGCAACTTGACTCGCAGCCCTTGCAACAGTTGTTCCAGCAGTTCAATGCAGCCCATCAGTTTACGACGAAGCAGGGGATGCCCTGATGCATCGACCGGTGTATTCCCCTTGAGCGAATGCAACGGTCGCTGGCACCAGCGATCCTCGAAGTAGGAACGCATCTTTTCGGTAAGTAACCGTTCGCTGTGTTCAGGAGTTAGCCCAGTAGGCAACCGAACGTCGAAGATCTGTTGGGAGGCATGGATGTAGGTGCCGGGCTGCTTGAACTCTTTCTCGAACTGCAACATGCTGCCGTAGGTGGCTTCAAAGTCCGCCCTGCCCTGATCGAGCGTTTTGGCATCGTGGGCAAATGCCATCATTATCCCTGAACCCAGATGGATGAGGAACCGAAGCTGAATGCGCGGCAGATCAAAGGTAGCCAGTGTTTCACTGGCAGCAGGCATGACTCGATCGAGCCGATTAAACTGCACGACCTGCTGGTTCTGATTAGCATCGACCACACGAGTATCGTGCTGCAATTTCTCAACGAAAGCCCGAATATTGGCGATGGCGTAACTGGCGAAGAAGAGCGGATAATCACTTTCACTTTCTGCTCCGCCATCCAGCCGGATCGCGTCAGCCAGGCACCAGGCCTCAGCAGCCTCCTGTTCATTAGTGGCTTGTCTGACATATTCATCGAGTGCTTCAATGGCACCACGATCATCGCCGACCCAGGCACGGGTGAGGCCGAGGTTATAGAAGAAAGCGGGATCGTAAGAGAGCTGAGCGACAAGTCCTTCCATGAGTTGATGGAGTTTTCCGAGCTTGCCGCCTTGTGTTGCCTGCTGAACATCGAGAGGCAGGGCATCCTTCTTGATCATCTTCTTGAAAGGATGATTCTTGCGAACGATGGAGGGATACTCGCTGGCGACGCCATAGTATCGGTTGAGATATTCCTGGATCGGTTCGCTGGATGGCATGCAGCGGTGGGCAACATCAAGCGCGGCTTTGGCTGCGAAGGGATGGTTACGAATGGTCTCACACTGAGCGATGCCCATGTGGATGTCTGCCATCATCTCATGTGCTGAGGGGTCACAAGCATCGGCGGCCTGACGATAAGCGATGAGGGCTTCGGGGAACTGATCCCGTTCATGAAGGAGGGCAGCCTTCAGATAGAGAGCCTTGGCATGTTGCGGGTTGCGGGCCAGCGCCTCAGCAATCGCCTTGCCTGCTTGTTCGAAGTTTGACTGCAATAGGTACAGATCAGCGAGGTAACACCAGACAGCACTGTTCTGGGCGTGTTGCTTGGTGAGATCCTGCATTTGTTGCAGGGCTACAGCGTGTTGTTTATTCCGTTCCTGGGCAAAGGCCTTCTCGACCGCTTCAAATAAAGGAGCACAGCACCATTTGAACTTCTTGCCGCTTCCGCACAGACAGGGGCTGTAGGCATCGAGAGCCATCGATCTTTCCTTCCAGGGCGTATGAAACGTCTCAGTGAAGAAGTATCCTAAAACAAGCGATGGAACAGGAACAGTGGGGACATGATCGGAGATGGAAAGAATCTGGCATGATTCTCATGAAGACCTGTATTGTCGATATCCCGGTTCTCGCTACTATGAACAGTCTCGAATAAACAAGGGCAAATAGCCGCTAGGAGATTGACGTATGGCACGGCGAAGGGGTAAAGGCCGACGCAAGGTTGGCAGTAAGAAACGACGAATGCGCGCCAAGATCCGCCATCGCAAGTAAGCCTTGATGAGTCGACGTGAATATAGATGAAAATAATGGACAGGTAAGCGGCCATCCGCTTACCTGTGTGCATTTACACACTGCGTAAAGCCTGTAGTACCAGTCCATTCACATCCAATATCGACAGGTATGTTCCAGGCTCAACACCGGTCCCGATCAGTATCGGTCGATCCGCTTCATGCGTAGCAGGCAAGCCGTGACTGCCTCGGACTAAACTCGCATTGAGTGGAATGACATCGAACAACGTGCGAAAGCCCAGCTTCTTCTGTAGTAATCGACGGATAGCCCGGCCTATCGGCCAGAGCAGTTTCGGATCGTAGAAAAGTTCACAGGGATCGAAACCCGGCTTGCGGTGGATATCGATGCAGCGGGCGTAGTCAGGGGCCAGGTGGTGTTCGAGCCAGAAGGGATAGGCGAACCAGGCGTTGGGTTTCGAGAGTACCACGATCTCGCCGGAACGTGGATGATTCAACCCGATCTCCGCTCGCTCTTCGCCAAAGTAGACACGACCTACGCCTGAAAGACTTGCCAGCTTATCCCCAATAGGTTGAATCATCTCCGGCCGGCGAACATAGACATGAGCCAACTGATGATCGCAGACAGCGAACGCCTCGCTGGCAAACGTCTCCAATTGCTCGCCGAAAGGCCCCATTCTTACTTGTAACCAGCCTGACTGACGCAGTTCACGATTTAGATAGACCGGTTGATCAACATCGCAGTGGCCATACTCGCTGACGACCCAGATGCGAGCTCCAATATTCTTGGCAGCATCCAGTAATGGCTGTAGCGAATCATCAAGTTCCGCTACATGCTTCTTCATGTCGCAGCCACTGGGGCCACGCCGCTGCGGCTCATAGTCAAGATGAGGTAAATAGACCAGCGACAACTCCGGCTGATGATTACGCACTACCTTCGCAGCACACCGTGCGATCCAGGCGGTACTCTTGAGGCCGGAGTTGGGGCCCCAGAATGCGGGGAAGGGGAACTTTCCTATCTCCTTCTCGATGCCTTCGCACAATCCTTCGGGCTGACCGGTGACGCCGAACGCCTTGTTGCCATCCGCTCCGTAGTGGGGCTTGGGAGTAACACTGAATTCGACATCAGCCCCCTGATTGAACCACCAGAAGAGCTTGGCACAACGGAAACGCCGACCTTCCTTCGTCGCTTCCCGCCTGGCGGTCACATAGAACGGTTCTGCTTCTATCAGCCGGTTCGACTGTTGCCAGAAACGGACTTCCATCGTGTCACGAAAGAGCCAACCGTTGGCTACGACACCATGCTCGCTCGGCGGTTTGCCGGTAAGCAACGAAGCCTGGGCAGTACAGGTGACCGCCGGCAGCGTTTCCCGGAGCGAACGTGACCAACCTGATTGAGCAAGCGATTGGAGCCTTGACGCATGAGCCAGCAAACGACTGGTCATGCCGACGGCATTGATGATGATCAGAGGGGCAATGGACTTCATGCTGATATGGTAGACCTCACGCTCCGTGTGAGGAACATTGTACTAGCTGACATGGCTTCTGCGCTAGGTGCTGCACCATCACGCGAAGCGTGATGGCAACTATCCCGGCGGCGTGTATCCAAGCACCACGTTAAAGTTCGCGGCGACTTCTTTCAATTTGGAGTTGGGAATCGGAGCGAAGTCAACAATAACCGACTCACGCTGCTTGGCGTCTTTGATTCCTCGCAACACTCCATCTCGTTCGTTTTGCGCTTCCCCCTTGATGAAACACTGGGTGCAGAACTTGGGCTGACCGGGTATCTTCACCATCATGTGGATATGTGGCGTACGCCCCGGATAGGCCACGGGCTTGATGGTGCGGAAGTAATACTCACCCGTAGAGCTGGTAAGAAACTTGCCGAAGCCCTGGAAGTTCTTGTCTCGCTTGTCTTTGTTGTTGGTGCCGCTGTGCAGGTATGCGCCGTGATGATCGACCTGCCAGATTTCAACGGTGGCGTTTCGGATTGGGCTGCCACTCGCCGAAAGAATCTTGCCAGTGAGATGCGTGATCTCGCCAACAGCAGGTGTCAGTTGATCATTAATGATGATCAAGTCATTGTCGGTATCAAGAGGCAATTTATCGGGATAGAAAGGCCCTTCAGTCATCTTGGGGGTCCTGGTCAGTTCCTCGGCCATCACGCCAGGAGTATAGAACGCGAGCCCCGCCAATCCGAGGCCTGCCAGAAAGCTGCGTCGTGGGATAGATGTCAGTGAAGTAGGCATGGTCAGGCTCCCGGAAAGTGATGATCGAACAAAGCTAGTCTACACCAGCTTTGAGTTAGAAGATACAGGACAGCACATGAAGAGAAGCTTAAGTCATTGTTTTCTCATTGTCATCGCTGCAAGGGAGGTTACGATGGTGAGCCAGTGTTGTTCTTTTCTGTTCAGCACTCAGGACTCAGCACTCAGGACTAAGATCATGCCCGACCAACCTATTCCCCCCTCGTGGGGCATCAGCCGTCAGATGGGTATCTACATGGAAGGCCTTAATGGCAAACTTCCCTCGATCCCCCTTTCTTACGAAGAACTGGAACGTCAGGCACAAGCCAAGATGACGCCGCAAGCCTATGGCTACGTAGCCGGCAGCGCCGGCGAGGAAGACACGGCGAGGGCCAACCGGGATGCCTTCAAGAAATGGCGTATCGTTCCCCGGTTCCTTCGCAATGTGCTACAGCGTGATCTCAGCGTCGAACTGTTTGGCCATCGTCTTGCATCTCCACTACTTCTCGGTCCGGTTGGCGTGCTCAGCATTGTTCATCCGGAAGCGGAAGTGGCCGTCGCCAAAGCTGCAGCTCAACTCAACATGACCATGATCCTCAGCACTGCAGCGTCAAAGTCCATCGAAGAAGTGGGCACGGCTTCGGGCTATGGACACCGATGGTTCCAGCTCTACTGGCCGGCCAAGCAGGAGATGGCAACGAGCTTCGTACAGCGGGCCGAGAACGCCGGCTACTCCGCCATCGTTGTCACCCTGGATACCTATCTACTCGCCTGGCGCGAACGTGACCTCCAGAACGCCTACCTTCCGTTCCTTCAAGGCATGGGGCTAGCCAATTACTTCACCGATCCGATGTTCCAACAAATGGTCGGTGGCGATCCCCTGCTGCACCCCATCAAAGCCATCGAGACGTTCGGCCAGGTCTTCTCGAATCCGGCCCTCACCTGGGATCATCTGAAATGGCTAAGAGAACAGACCAAGTTGCCGATCCTGCTCAAAGGGGTGCTGCATCCTGATGATGCCAGGAAAGCTATTGACTTGGGCATGTCAGGCATCATCGTTTCCAATCATGGCGGCAGGCAACTCGACGGGGCCATCGCGACCCTCGATGCGCTACCGGGCGTGGTTGATGCGGTGCAGGGCAAGATGCCAGTACTCTTCGACAGTGGCATCCGCCGTGGTTCGGACGTCGTCAAGGCACTATGCCTGGGGGCCAAGGCCGTATTGGTTGCCCGACCCTACGCTTATGGGTTGGCACTCGATGGCAGCAATGGCATTGTGCAAGTGATGTCTAACCTGCTGGCTGATTTCGATTTGTCGCTGGGTTTGATGGGGTGTAAGAACCTCGGCGAGCTTAACCGGGATTGCCTGGTCCAGTAGTGGACTGCCAACTCTAATTTGTCATGTTAATCCAGCATGGTTACGCCGAGTACGGTGAGAGGCCGTCCGGTAATTGAGTTGAACTAAACAGCCTGATCTCAAGAGGTTACGT
>DAOMFV010000029.1:0-48623 GCA_035430005.1 Gemmatales bacterium | reverse complement strand
ATGGCAGCCTGAAGCGCAAGCGAGGGGGCGCGTGCAATCGCAAGGTCCACCCTCGCTTGCGCTTCAGGCTGTCATGGCAAGCGTCGGGCTGTCATGGATACGATGTCTAATCTACATAAAGAAAGCGGTTCGCGCTCACCAGAACCTGGCAATACGAAGCGAGCGCCCGCTTATGGGCCGCTTCCGGTGTCTTCTTCACAACCTCCAGCCAGGCCTTATCGCCATGCTCGGCGAACCATTGCGACTGCTCAGCAAGGTATCGGTTCGCCAGCAGGATTTCCGTATCGCTCGGCATCGTTCCATAGAGCAGGGTATGCACCCGTTCGATTCGCTGACGGTCGTCCTTACTTTCCTTGATCACCCGCTCCGCCAGCCGTTCGGTGCGATTCTGCACCAAGGCATCGTTGAGGAAGAACAGAGCCTGCGGCGCAACGGTTGAACACTTCCTTGCATCGCAGTTCGGCGTCATCACCGGGAAGTCGAACGTCTCCAGCATGTTGAACGGCAGACGACGGCGGGCCTGTAGATAGATGCTGCGGCGATAGGCCTGATCGCCCACTGCTTTCATCGAACCAGTGAACAGGCCGCCGGCGTCGATCATGCGTTCACCGAGCACCGCTTTGCCGTCGAGATCTTCGGTGACGGAAACCGAGGGGCCGAAGATATCGCTCTTGAGCTCGCCGGTAGCAGCCAGCAAAGCATCACGCACCTCTTCCGCTTCGAGGCGGCGGACATTCATGCGGGCCAGCAACCGATTCTCCGGATCGATGCGTTCCAGCAGTTGCATGCGCCGGGACTGCTGGCGATAGGTGGTGGACAGCACCATCATCTCGTGCAGTCTTTTGAGCTTCCAGCCATTCTCCATAAAGTCGCGGGCCAGCCAGTCGAGGAGTTCAGAATGGCTCGGCTTCTCACCAAGCACGCCGAAGTCGCCAGGGGTATTGACGAGGCCTTTGCCAAAGTGATTCAGCCAGACCCGGTTGACGATGACGCGGGCCACCAGGGGATGGGTGCCATCGGTGAGCCAGCGGGCCAGGGCAAGCCGCCGACCGGTGCTGGGAAGAGCCGCATCCTTCTTGGGCAGATCGGCACTGGACCGATGCAGCGCCGTGATAGTCAAATCGCCCGGCACCACTTCACCGCGAAGTTGCGAATGATCGCCCCGGTGCATCAGCTTGGTGACCGGTTGATGATTGTCCGGTTCGATGAGACAGTGTAGTGCATCGGTCGGGGGCTTGGTCGCCCGGAACTTCGTCACTTCATCCTGCCGGGCGATGAACTTCTTGTTGGCCGGCGGATCGTACTCGACAAAGAAGCCCTTGATGAAGCTCAGTTCCTTGATGTTGGGATACTTCTTGAGGATCGCCAACTGCTCCGGGGTGCGTTTGTCCTCTTTCGTCTCGATGGCCTTCACCGCCTCGGGGCGATCCGCTTCGGGCAGCTTCTTCAGCTCGCGCTCGAAGATCTCCTTGGCCAGCTTCACCTTGTCGTCGTCGATCTCCTTGTCCTTCTTCTTCGCCTCCGCTTCGATCTCGTCCGCTTTCTTCTTCGCCTGTTCTTCGGTCACATCCAGGAATCGATCTCGTGGCTGTTTCCACTTCTGCCAGTCGAGCGCCGGATCGAAGACCGCCCGGAAACGATAATAATCCCGCTGCGGGATCGGATCGTAGCGATGATCGTGACACTGGGCGCAGCCGACGGTCAGCCCCATCAATGAAGTGGTGACGACCTTGATCGACTCAGCCACCGCCTGGTTCCGTTCCTCGGCGGAGTTGGTCATCTGCGTGGCATCGGGAGCCATGCGGAGGAAGCCGGTGGCGATGAGCTTCTCCTGCACAGCCGGGTCGCTGGTCTTGATCGGTCTGCTCACCATCTCGTCGCCGGCGAGTTGTTCCTGAATGAACTGATCCCAGGGCTTGTCGTCGTTGAAACTCTTGATGACGTAGTCCCGGTACTTCCAGGCGTACTTGCGGACACCCTCATCGCCGGGGGTGCCTTCGCTTTCGCTGTAGCCAGCCACATCAAGCCAGTGCCTGCCCCAGCGTTCGCCGTAGTGGGGCGAAGCGAGCAGCCGCTTGACAAGTTTCTCGTAAGCATTCGGGGCAGCGTCGTTGACAAAGTCGTGTACTTCTTCCGGCGTGGGAGGCAGGCCAATCAGGTCGAACGTCACCCGGCGGATATAAGTTCGCCGATCAGCTTCCGGCATGAACGGCAGCGACACCGGTTGCAGCTTCGTGGCAATGAACGCATCGATATGGGTACGGGCATGGTAGCGGCTCGGCACCATCGGCACCGCCGGCTTGCCGATCGGCTGAAACGCCCAGTGCTTGCGATCTTCTTCGGTGATCTGAAGCGCGGCGGGGTCCTTCGGCTCAGGCCGCAGCGTCTTGGCCCCTCCGGCGATCCATTGCTTGACGAGTTCCTTCTCTTTGGCCGAGAGCTTCTTGGGCCCTTCGGGCATCTCATCAGCGGCGATGCGCTTCCACAGCAGACTCTTCTCGACATCCTCAATATTGATGGCAGCGCCACTCTTGCCGCCAGTTTTCATCAACGAAGGTAACCTGAGATCGAGCTTCGCCTTGGGCTTCTCCTCTTCACCATGACAGAGGAAGCAATGGGCCTTGAAGATGGGGCGGATGTGCTGCTCGAAGGTAATATCCTCGGCGCGCAGCACGGGCGAACTCAGCGAAAAACTGAGGCTACAGTACAGCAACATCAACCGAAAGCGAACCATGCGGGCAGGTCTGGGGTGAGGAAGCTATTCCCAGTATCGACCGTAGGAGTTGGCCGAGATACGAAGGAAGTCGCCGGCTCCAGTCTACCTGTCGGATGGGCAGGCTGCAAGCAACGAGTGGGGGGATTGTAGGGTTCAGTGGTAGCTGAATTCGTGAGAGTTCAGAGTGTGGTTATGCCTCCAAACCGAAGTCTCACGACTTTGGCTACTACAAATCGATCACTATTTTGTGCCGAGTTGCCTGTTGCGTGTATTGAGTTGGTGGATGACAATATCTTCAGCCCGAGGCGACAGGCATGAACCGTGTGTTGCACTATCTTCAGCGTGGAACGACTCAAAGCTCGTCTGGTGATGAGCTGACGGATCAAGAGCTTTTGGAACTGTTTGTTCAAAAGCGAGATCAGGATGCCTTCGCTGACCTGGTGCGTAGGCATGAATTGTCGGTACTGAAAGCCTGCCGACAGGTGTTACGATCAGCGGTCGATGTTGATGATGCCTTCCAGGCGACGTTCCTGGTGTTGATCCGGCGGGCACGGCAGGTCCGCTGGCAGCCTTCCCTTCGAGGTTGGCTGGTGGTGGTGGCTCATCGGATTGCGGTACGGTTGGCGATGACCCAAAAGCGCACAGCCTCCACTCTGAAGTCCCACGACTTCAGCTACGATGCTGCATCGCCTTTGACGGAAGTCTCCTGGCAGGAAGCTTGTGCGGTGTTGCATGAAGAGCTGAATCAGATGCGCGATCAGTTTCGTCTGCCGCTGCTGCTTTGTTATTTGCAAGGCTACAGTCGAGACGAAGCAGCAGCCCAACTGGGCTGGAGCTTGGGATCGGTCAAAGCGGGATTGGAACGAGGCAGACAACAACTCAAGGTGCGCTTGGAACAACGTGGTGTTACTCTTTCCGCAGGGTTGTTCACGATGCTGGCCTCATCGCAAACTACTGAAGCGGGAGCGTTGTCCCCTGTCGCAGCCACGCTGGCATTACTCACAGGCAACGTGCCGGCCAAGGTTGCAGCGCTGAGTCGCGGCACGGGCTGGGCCGGCACCCTTTTGGCTTCTCGTCTGGCACTGGTAGCGCTGATCCTGCTGATCGGCACCGCTGCGGGAGTAACGTTGACGTGGGCGAGGACGCCTGATGAACCTGTCGCCGCCACCACGGTAGTTCCGGTTTCCATCATCTCTGCCGACGATCCTGAAAACGTCACCATCACCGGCACTGTTTTCGATCCTGGCGGAAAACCCATAGCAGGAGCTTCGATTAGTGTGGTGAAGTTTGTCCAACTTGATGTTGCACGAACCAATCGGCAGAAGCTCGAACCGATCACTACAACAGATGCCAACGGCCAGTTCCAATTCACCACCAAGGACTCACTGTTCTATGTCGTCGCGCAAAAAGCTGGCTATGGCTTTGATGTTGAGCTTATCCAGGAAGATAAGAGTAAGAAGCCCGTTCAATTGCAGTTGCGCGATCAGATCAGTGTCGAAGGCTCCGTAATTGATGAAAACGGCCAACGCATTGCCAATGCCGAGGTTGAGTGCAGCCATCTATTTCGCTATCCTCCGCAATTCTTAGAAGACCAGTTGAAGGTCATCCAGGAGACCGGGAGAGCTGATGGCCTTTATCGTCAGTTCTCTGACATCCCGTTCTACTTTCCCTTTCCCAAGGGGCTGGATTGGAAAGTTCAAACCAATGCTCAGGGAAAGTTTACGCTTCCTGAGTTGCCATCGGGAATGATGGCGCAATTGCAGTTCAACAAACCCAAGCGTGGAGGCACCTCGCTTCAAGTGGTGCTGCTTAAGGGGTTCAGCGATCAAGGTACTCTTCGACATCGGGTGACTGCAACCGCGGTCGAAGAAGGCCAGCTCAGAGCATTGGCTAAGGATCACAATGTAACGATAGAGGAGGCTCGAAAACGATATCAGGAACGGGGGATTTCCCGGTATTACCCACCCCGAGTGCAAGTTCCCATGGTTCCTGGAGTAACCGTTGAAGGAACTATTACGAATGAGCGCGGTGAACCCTTGGCAGGCGTTCCTGTGGTGGTAACCAACAAAAGGGGAAGAGGTCCCAGAACAGTTACCGATGCTCGGGGGCATTACCAGGTTTCAGAATTGGAACCCGACGAAAGTTACAGCGCTCATGCTTACGGCCACGTTGACCATCTTCGCGCCATGGGGTCAGCAGTTCATCGCAATGGAGGACCGATCCGAATAGACCTCAAGATGCGTCAGGGCGCTGTTTTGAGCGGCAAAGTCGTCGACGCCAAGACAGGCCTGGGCGTACGTTCCCAGATCATCGTGCAGCCAACCCCCGGCAACCCGCTCCTTAATAAGGCAGGTATCAACTTAAACAGCGAGCTGACCACCAAGGCTGATGGCACGTTTCGGATCGTCGCTCCTCCGGGAGATGTCATCGTCACAGCCAGTGCTGCCCCTGAAAAGCCAACTATCCAACCGAACCCCTTCTTGCCGGCTAAAGTGTTGGAGACCGACATGGATCTCTTGCAATCATCCGGCGCACCGGGCGCTAAGATTCATTTCCGCGGTGGAAATTCTGAAGTGAAGCTCGGTCAGGCTTACCACTTGCTTGACTTGCCCACGGATCGGGAAACCTCCATCGAATTGACTTTGGTACGCGGAAAAGAACGACCATTGAAACTGGTTGATTCTCAGGGACAGCCCATAACCAGGGCGCAAGTCATCGGGCTGGATCAATCCATGAATGCCTACGAGGTGAAGCAAGCCATCATTGAACTGGTGGGACTGCAACTGAGCGAGCCGATCAGGCCAGTCATGGTGGTCAGTCGGGAAAAGAACCTGGGATCGCTGGTGATGGTTCCCACGAACGTGGCAGAACCGCTGGTGATCCAACTCGAACCCCTTGGCGAGATAAAGGGCCGATTTATTGACAGTAATGACAAACCCCTGAGTCAAATCGAGATCGGCCTGACCCCTTCGTTCACTCAAGAACAAACAACTTCGAATACCCTCCGCTTTCCTTTGAACTTTGCGTCGATCTTCAAACTCTACCCAATCGTCTACACGGATCAGGAAGGTCGTTTTACTATGACCCACGTGATCCCAAACATGAAGTTTCAGTTGCAGGAGTGGAACAATCATAATGGTACTTCACGCTCATCAAGGTTCTTTAGCACGACGTACCAACTCAAACCTGGGCAACAACTGAATCTAGGTGAATCGATCCTCCAGAGTCGTTGAAGACCATGTGTGGAAATAGAGATGAGTTACACCCCAGCCCGAAGCCCCACAACTTCAGCTACCCCCGCCAGAGCCACCTTCGCCTCTGCCGAATTCGCCAGCAGCTTTCCCAGCGGTTCATGCACCGCCGGCTCGGCGGTCAACTGCTTCGCTCGCTCCCATAACGCTTCCACCTCTTCAGCGCTCACCGGCTCTTTGGATTCTTCGGTCTCGTCGATATTCACTACCAGCTTCGTGTAGGGCTGTAGCCAGGTGAAGCGTTCGTTGTGGATGAGCAGTTGCAGGAAGTCGCCGTTGCTCTTGATGGGGCCGTGCTCGATTTCGTAGCTCAGCCGCTCGGCATCGAGAAGGGTTTTGTGGAGGCGGAGCAGTCTGGCTCGCAGTTCAAGAAGGGGGGCACGCCAGTTGTCGGGGGGTGGGGTCATGATGGTTGCCGGCAAATGCTTGAGAAGGGGTCGAGTCGTCGTGCCCCCTCACCCCCGGCCCCTCTCCCTCCGGGGGAGAGGGGAGAAAGACAACTACTCGTATCGAAGGGCTTCGATGGGATCGAGGCTGGAGGCTTTGACGGCGGGGTAGTAGCCGAAGAAGACGCCGACGCTGGCAGCGACACCGAAGGCGACGGCGGGGTAGACAGGAGACAGTCGCAGCGGCCAATCGAGCAGTTGGGTGATGCCAAAGGCGAAGCTCAGGCCCAGCAGAACGCCGATCAGGCCGCCACCCAGAGAGAGCACTACCGATTCAATCAGGAACTGATTGCGGACATCGCTCGGCGTGGCACCCACAGCCATACGGATGCCGATCTCGCGGGTGCGCTCCGTCACCGAGACGAGCATGATGTTCATGATGCCGATGCCGCCGACGACCAGAGAAATACTGGCGATGACGATCACCAGAATGTTCAAAGTGTTGGTCAGCAGGATTCCGATGGAGGCCATCTCTTCCACGCTGGTCACATCAAAGTCATTAGGCATACCAGACCGCAGGTGACGGCGTTCGCGCAGAATCTTGACGATGCGCTCCTGGGCCGGGGTGATGTCCTCGTTGGTACGAGCAGTGCAGGTGATCAGCGACACTCGCGGCTCACGGCCCAGCCTCTGTTGAATAGTGCTGATAGGAACAAATACCTGATCATCCTGATCCTGACCAATGGGGGTTTTACCTTTCGGAACCAGTATGCCCACCACTTCGATCGATTGGCCATAGAGTTTCACTCGCTGGCCGATCATGTCGGCGGGGCGGCGGCCGGGGAAGAGTTTCTTCGAGAGCGATTCGCCGATGACACACACGGCGGCGGCGCTGCGGTTATCAGCATGCCCGAACAACCGGCCGGCGCTGACCTGCCATTTGCGAATAGGAAACATGTCGGGCCAGATACCGGAGATGGTGGTGACGAATGTGCCCGCGGCTGTGGTGACCTGATCCTGCGTCGCCTGTGATTCAGCGTTGCCTACCAGCATCTTCTTGAGCTGCGAATCGCTCCGGATGGCGGCTGCGTCTTCACTGGTGATGGGGGCGCTGTAGACCGTGGCGCCGGTGTTGGTCTTCCCGCCAGGGCGAACGATGATGATGTTCTTCCCCACGCTTTCGAGCCGATCATCGAGCTTTTCCTTGGCGCCGTTGCCGGCAGCAACCATGGCGATGACCGCTGAGATACCAATGACGATACCCAGACTGGTCAGCACGGAACGACCTTTGTTCACGAACAAGGCAGCCAGAGCTACTCGCAAGGCCGAGAAGAATCCCATCGATTAGTTTCCTCCAGACTTGCCAGACTTGGCTGGTGCCTGAATAGGCAGTGGCTCTTTGCCGACGTATTGAGCGATGAACCTCTGGGCAAAGTAGAGGCCGATCATCAGGGCCAGCGCCATCCAGACCACCATGCCCGGCATGGTGCGTGGCTTACTTTCCTTTTCGAACTCGGCCCCTTCGTTACGCTGGTCAGGTTCGGGGTGCTCCGGGTAGAGAGGAAGTCGGTCGTTGTTCATATGCGTCCTCCTCTCTTCAAGCTGAAGCAGCGTGAGGTGGTTGGGCAGCCGGGAGCGGCAACGTGCCGGCATGCCGTCCGTTGTTATGGAGTTGACTATCCTGAACGGCGTTGATGGCTGCCAGGGAATCGCGCGCATCGATCGGGCGTTGGTTGAAGTAGTCGTCGGCGATCAAACCATCACGGACGATGATAACCCGCTTGGCGTGGTTGGCGATATCGGGTTCATGGGTAACGATGATGATCGTCTGGCCAAGATCACGATTGAGGCGCTGGAACTCGGAGAGGATTTCGACCGAGGTCTTGCTGTCGAGGTTACCGGTCGGTTCATCAGCAAGAAGCAGTTGCGGACTGTTGACCAGAGCACGGGCAATGGCGACACGCTGCTGCTGGCCGCCCGAAAGCTGGTTAGGCAGGTGTAATGCTCTCTCACCCAGGCCGACCAGTTCGAGCTTGGCCATCGCCTTGCGTCGCCGTTCACCGGCCGACATGCCGGCATAGAGCAAAGGCAACTCAACGTTCTCAACAGCGGTATAGCGTTTGAGCAGGTTGAAACCCTGGAAGACGAAGCCGAGCTTCTCGTTGCGGAGCTTGGCGAGCTGATACTTGCTGAACTTGCCGATGTCCTGACCGTCGAAACGATAGAGGCCCGTGGTGGGGCGATCCAGGCAGCCGAGAATGTTCATCAGCGTCGATTTGCCGGAACCGCTGGTGCCCATGATGGCCATGAACTCGCCGGGAACGATGTCAAAGCTCACCCCGCGCAGCGCCTCGACCTTCACCTCGCCGGTGTCGTAGACCTTGCGAACATTTTGGATTTGGATGATGGCTGACATGCGGAGAGGTTTCTTAGTGAAACGTGATCTTTCGTTGAGTGGGAAAAGGCGGCTGGCGTTAGCCGGGCATCTTAATGGGGCCACCACCAAAGAGGCCTCCCTTTTCGGGCTTCTTGGGGGCATCGGTGACCGCTGCCTTGCCAAGCAGATCTTCGGGCTTACCGCCGAGGACTTCTTTGATGTGGGTGCGGCCTTCTTCACTGGCCCCTGCCTTGACGTACTTGGGGTAGTATTTGCCGTCACTCCAAAACCAGACAGCGCTCCAGCCCTCATCTTCGTTCTTCCGGAGTTCCTTCTGCTGGGTCTCGTTGAGACCTTCGGGTGTGAAGGAAAGTGCCGGCGATGGGATGGTGACGATGTCGTTGAAGTTCTGGAGGATGATCTGCAGATCGGAAGCGACAAACCCCACTTTGAGAGGATGAGTCTTGCTAATGTTCTCAGCGATAGGATCAACATCGATGGTGACGGTGTAATTAGCGGGGCCGCTGCTGCTGCCGCCCAGTGCCGCAGCCTGCAACGCTTCCAGGCCACCGAGGTTAGGTCGTGAAGGTGAACTGGGCAGAGCGGCAATATCAATGACTTTGCCGGTGAACTTGATCTTTTCGACGGAATAAGCCTCGACCGCAAAGCGTACCTGAGCGTTCTTATCCTGATTGAGTTTCTGCTGCAGCTTGCCGATGTCCTGCTCGCTGATCTGTGCTTTAACTTCCCAATGGTTGGGATTCTTGGCGATAGTGACCAGAGCTCCCACCTGGGGGGCGATGAGCTGGCCTTCTTTGAGATAGTTACTGACGTTGAGAATCACGCCATCGGTGGGTGCAGTGATGTTCATCTGTTCGAGAAGCCGCTTCTTGACGAGAACCAGCGTTTCCGCGCGCTTCTTGTTGGCCAGTGCGGTCTTGTAGGCAGCATTGGCTTCGCTTAAGTAGGCTCCTGCTCCTTTGGCGGCAGCCTCCACTTTCTTCAGCTCCGCTTCGGCTTCCTTGACCAGCCCCGAAGCGGCAGACCCCTCTTTTTCGCGCTGTTGGCCTGTCGCAAGCTTGGTACGGGCAAAGTTCAACTCTTCATTGACCGATTCGATTTTGGCCTGAGCAGTGATCTGCATCGCTCGGGCACGCTCGATATCTGCATCAGCTGTAGTGACTGAAGCTTCGGCGGAGCTCAGTTCCGCCTGGGCCTGGGTGTCATCCAGGCGGAAAAGGACAGCATCTTTCTTGACCGTATTCCCTACGATAATGCCATCGCTCAGCTTGACGATCTTTCCCGGCGCTTCGGCCAAAACATAATACAGCCCGCCCTTGAGTTCGAGCTTGCCGCTGCCGGTGATCTTGTCTTCTATCGTGCTTTTCTTGATCAAATCGACTTTGGGTTCGTCAATCGATACAGGATACTTGCTGTTGTGCCAGTAGAAGTACCCGACGATTCCACCAGCCAGAACAACGACGGCAAGGAGGAGGCTTTTCACGGTGACGATCCTCGTCAGGAAACTGGGGTCAAAGACTGACTGGCTGGGCCAGAGGCAAGTTGAACTGAGAATGGGGTCGATTCAGGAGACAACCCCTGCATTGAATGCTGAAGAGGCCCCAGCAAACAAATGATATTCTAGAGAATCTTACACCCTATCTCTAGAAGCAACGCAGCTTTAGGGCCGTATTTTCCATGGTTGGCTACGAAAAGTAACGTAGGGGCTGCTGAGGTAAGATGGGGGAGATGGTGGGGCATGTCTCAATCGGTAAGTACCTGCATTGCATCCTTCAACAACAAGAACAGCGTCATGGGATTGGTAAGTGATTCGGAAAAACCCAGTTTCAGGTAGAAGCTGCGTGCTGCGGGAGAGACAGCATGAACCATGATTGCCACTACGCCTGCGATCTCCAGCACTTGGAAACTACGACGAACAACATCTTGAAACAGGTGGTGGGCCAGCCCCAATCCTTGATATCGTCGATCTACTGCCAAGCGAGCCAACAGCAATACCGGGATAGGATCCGGCTTATTACGCCTAAAACGACCTGTTACCTGATCATGACGAAGGGATGCTGCTGCAAGCGCATGGTAACCAACAACTACATTACCAGCGAGAACCACATAAGTTCGAGAGGCTCCCAGCGTTTCATTGCTTAAAGCACGTTTCTTTAACCAGGTATCAAGCGTGGGTTCCCCACACTCAAATGTCGTGGTATCCATATTGGCAGTCAGGCGGGTAACTTGATAATCCATCATCGCTTAACCCATGACCCTTTTCTCGTCAATGCCTTGCGAAGACGTTCATTGGCTTGCGGTGGTCGATCCAAGGCTGCTTGAAATTCTTCCCATTGCTCATCGTTTAGATAGAAAATACGCTGATCCAGAAGCGCGTCTTGAGCAGCTCGGGTAGCTACATCCACCATAAATTCTGATCGATTGCTCCCGATCATTTCCGCGGCGCGGTCAATCAACTCCCTTTGATCTTCTTTCATCCGCAAGTTCACTACCACGCTTCGCTTTTTCGTTTTGGCCACTGACATACCTTATCCCTCTAGTGTACGTACAAAGTATACACATGTCACATGCATCGAGTCAACCTGATCTTCGCACCCCACGCTTGCTCCTCCGTCGCTGGCATCCCGAAGATCGTGTACCTTTCGCCCAGATCAATGCCGATCCACGGGTGATGGAGCATTTCCCCGCAACGCTCTCCCGTGAAGAAAGCAATGCCCTGGTGGACCGCATCGATGCCCACTTCGCCAAACATGACTTCGGCTTCTGGGCTGTGGAACTGGTCGGTGTCGCTCCGTTCGTAGGATTTGTCGGGCTGGCGGTGCCGAGGATTGAAGCCCACTTCACGCCCTGTGTCGAGATCGGCTGGAGACTAGCACCAGAGTATTGGGGGCAGGGCATCGCCGTCGAAGTTGCCCAGGCTGCGCTGAAGTATGGTTTCGACACTCTGCAACTCAAGGAAATCGTCGCCTACACGGCCACAACCAATATGAAGTCACGCCGGGTCATGGAGAAGCTGGACATGACGCATGATCCTGCAGATGACTTTGATCATCCATCGCTGCCTGAAGGACATCCCTTGCGACGGCACGTGCTCTATCGTATCGGTAGCTGAAGTCGTGAGACTTCAGAGCGACGCCTTAACGCACCAGCCTGAACTCTCACGAGTTCAGCCCACCAGTTCCTGCCACAGCCGTTTGTAGTACTTCAGCAGCAGCGTTCCATTCACAGGATCGAGCTTCTCCGGAATCTCTATCAAAGTCACTCGGTCGTAGTTCATCTCCTTGAAACAGTTGAAGAGTTCCCGGTACGGATAGCTGCCATAGATCGAGTTGATGTGGCACGATTTGATCCAGGGCCTCAGCAGTTCAAAGTATGGACGCACCGAGCCATCCTTGATATCCTCCTTGTTCGAGTTCCAAGTGATACCGACGTTAGTCCTGTCAGCTGTCTCCATGATGGTCTTGATGCACGGCGGATGACTGCTGCCGCTGCCATGCACTTCGACCCAGACTTCGAGGCCAAGGTTGGCCGCTTCCTTACCACAGGGTATGAGCGACTCGCCGATCTGCCTGAGAGTTTTCGCTTCGGACACATTCTTGGGTAGGCCATTGGGGCGTACTTTCACGCCCCGGCCACCCAGATCGTGGGAGAGTTCCAGAAACGCTTTGCAGGTCTCGATATTCTTCTGCACCACGCTCTGGTCCGGACTTTGGAACTCGCAGACAGTCCCCAGGCCCCAGATAGTAATGCCCGCATCGGCGAAGCGGTGCTTCACTTCACGCCGTTGATCTGGTGAAAGGCTCGGTTCTACGCCATGCTTATGAGTGGTTCGCAGTTCCACAGCAGCCAAGCCAGTCTCTTTGCATATTTTCAGGATCGTCGGCACATCCCACTCGGCAGCAATGTTGTAGGTAACCATCCCCAGCTTGAACGATGCAGCTCTCTTGGAAGCGACCACCGTAGACGATGCATCAGCCACGGTAGGCAGCGCCGCTAATCCCGCGGCGCCGGCTGCTAGAAATTGGCGTCGATGCTGTGTAGGATGATGCATGGACAAGCTCCCTGATGAAACGAGTGTAACCAATCAACACATGGATGCACGAAAAATCGATGTCGATGATCGGTGCCTAACTCCGTCGATAAGTTGGCGATGAAACGGTGTGTGCCTTGTCAATAACGCTGTCGTTATCGCTGTGTTTATTTCGTGTACACTTTTGACTTACACTGGCTTGTTCATAAAGACGGTCATGTAGAAACAGTCACCAGCACATCGGTCACTGGTTATGGACACATTATGCACGAACACTTCCTTGTCGTAACTCCTAACACACTGGATGATTTCGTTTGGTGAAGGCGACTTATGCACAGAGAACACCGACACTACTAACTCTGCTACTGTTCTTTCTGTATTACATAAAAGAGAATACAGAGTATGGCGTGGAGGGTAGGTCAAACTGATCCAGGAAAACCTCAGGAACTCTGTTGGACGCGCGTCAGGAACCTGCTATCTTCCACATCAGACACGCATCAAGAGGCACATCGCATGAAAGCGGTCTTTGACCGGGAAGCCCTGTCGCAAGCATTCCAGCTCACCAGCAGCGTGGTGCCTGCCCGCACCCCCAAGGTCATCCTTCAAAACGTGAAACTGAGTGTGACTAAGAAGCACGCCGTGCTTAAGGCCACCGATCTCGAGTCGGTCGGCATCAGTATGGAAGTGCGTGGCGTGCAGGTTGAAGAGCCTGGCGACC
Source organism: Gemmatales bacterium (assembly GCA_035430005.1). Classification (GTDB taxonomy): domain Bacteria; phylum Planctomycetota; class Planctomycetia; order Gemmatales; family HRBIN36; genus JAEUIE01. The sequence continues at coordinate 35,124 of DAOMFV010000029.1, read as the reverse complement.
TGCTCCTGCCCACGGGCCGGGTCAATTCCATTCTGCGTGAGTGCAACGACCAGGAACTCAAGATCGAAGGTGATGAGGATGGCACCACCATCCGTGGCCAGTTCAGCGAGTTCGAGCTGCCCGGCGAAGACCCGGAGCAGTACCCCACCGTGCCCGGCTTCGATGGCGACAAGTATCACAGCATCCCCAGCGGTCAGCTTAAGAAGATGATCCATCGCACCATCTTCGCCGCCGCCACCGAGTCCGCGCGTTATGCCCTCACCGGCGTGATGTGGGAACTGAACGGTGACAAAGTTCGCCTCGTCGCCACCGATGGTAAGCGCATGGCTGTCGTCGATGGTAAAGGCAAAGCACATGGCGGCCATGAAACGGGCAGCCAGACTCCTGTGGTGCCGACCAAGGTGATGCAGCTTCTGGAGAAGAACCTTACTGACACCGAGGATGAAGTACTGGTACGCATCAGCACCAACGATGCCCTGTTCAAGTTTGGCAAGTCGGAAATCTATGGCCGCCTCGTCGAAGGGCGGTATCCCACCTACCGGGAAGTGTTCCCCAAGAAGACCGCCGTCAAGATCCCGCTGATGGTCGGCCCGCTGAGTTCGGTCGTCCGCCAGGCCGCGATCTTGACCGATGAGGACACCCGCGGCGTCGACTTTACCTTCGCCAAGGGTACGCTCACCTTGCAAGCCAAGGTAGCTGAAAAGGGCCGGGCGAAAATTCAGTTGCCGGTGGCGTATGACAGCAAATCGATGACGACCACTTTCGACCCGAAGCTGGTGCTGGACATGCTGCGTGTGCTGGAAGCGGATACGGAAATTACGCTGGAGCTGGTCGAAAATAATACCGTGGCGCTTTTTACTGCCCCAGGTGATTACAGTTACATTGTGGTGCCGCTGACTCGCGGGGAGACCAGGTAGCCGAAGTCGTGAGACTTCGGTCTGGTACGTCATGCCATCGCTCTGAAGTCTCACGACTTCAGCTACGTCGAACCAATCATGTCCACCTTCGTCCCCTTCCCTGAAGAACGTGGCGTTGAGCCTTTGAAGGAAGTGCTTTCCCGGGTGATGATCGCCCGTGGCTGGGGCAAAGTCAGCGCTCAGGCCCGCCTTGAAGCGGCATGGAATACAGCAGTCGGCCCCGACTGGGTAGGAATTACCCAGGCATTAGCTCTCAAAAAAGGCGTGCTTGAAGTGCGTGTCAACGATGCTCTAACGCATCAGCATCTCATCATGATCAAGTCGCAGATCGTAAAAGCGTTGCAGGAACGACTTGGCCCACAACTGAAAGACATCAAGATGCGGGTGGGGTAGCCGAAGTCGTGAGACTTCGGTCTGGGCGCTCAGCCACTGCTCTGAACTCTCACGAGTTCAGCTACTTCACTGGCGGATACTTCCCGCTCGCATGATCTTCCGCCGACTTGAGGTAATGGCGGTTCAACTGGCGGATCATCTCGACTTCTCCGTCAGTTACTTGGCGGACAATCTTGCCGGGCACGCCCATGACCAGCGAACGGGGCGGAATGACGACGCCTTCGGGGATCAGCGCCCGGGCGGCGATGATGCACTCTTCACCAATGACGCAGCGGCCCAACAGTGTCGCTCCCATGCCGATTAGCGTATCGCGCCCTACTCTGCTGCCATGGATGATGGCCGAGTGACCCACCACGACTCCATCCTCCAGTACGTTGGGGAAACCCGGATCGCAGTGGATCATGGTCAGGTCTTGAATGTTGACATTCTTGCCGAGCGTGATCTGATCCACATCGCCGCGGATGACGCAGCCATACCAGATATTGACCCCGGCAGCGAGGGAGACGTTGCCGACGATGGTAGCGTTGGCGGCCTGGTAGTGATCACGGATGCGGAGCATGGGGAGTTCCTCAGCAGATCAATCTCATGACTAGCCATTGTTGTATCGAAGCGCACTTGCTCTTCCCGTCCGAGCTTGACACAATGAGCAGGCAAGCCTCGTTGCCAGGAGTTTCTGATTATGCTCGACAGTGTCCTCCACGCCATTGGTCACACGCCCCTCATTCGACTGAACAAGATCACCGAGGGGCTGAAGACGCCCATCTATGTGAAGATGGAAGCGATGAATCCAGGCGGCTCCGTCAAGGATCGGGTCGGCCTGGCAATGATCACCGACGCTGAGCGCAAGGGACAACTGAAGCCGGGCGGCACGATCATCGAAGCGACGGCGGGCAACACCGGCGTCGGCCTGGCGATGGCTGCCGCGGTCAAAGGCTACCGCTGCATCTTCGTCCTGCCCGACAAGATGGCTCAGGAGAAGATCAGCTTGCTGAAGGCATACGGCGCGGAAATCGTCATCACTGCTACCAATGTTCCGCCCAATTCACCCGAGAGCTATGCCGGAGTCGCGGATCGACTGACTCGTGAGATTCCCGGAGCCTGGCGGCCTAACCAGTTCGCCAACCTCAGTAACCCTGAAATTCACTACCGCACCACCGGGCCGGAGATTTGGCAACAGACCGACGGTCGGGTCACCGCGCTGGTTGCCGGCGTTGGCACCGGTGGCACCCTTTCCGGGGCAGGTAAGTATCTCAAGGAGCGCAATCCGGAAATCAAACTGATCGGAGCTGATCCCGATGGCTCCATTCTTTCCGGCAGCATGCCCAAGAGCTGGAAGGTCGAAGGCATTGGGGAAGACTTCGTACCCCGAACCCTTGATAGCCGTATTGTCGATGAATGGATTTGCATCAAGGATGCGGACAGCTTCTACGCTGCCCGCGCGATGGCTCGCAAGGAGGGATTGCTCCTGGGCGGTTCCGCAGGTACCAACGTCGCTGCCGCTATCCAATACGCCCGCCGCTTGGGACCGAACGATCTCGTCGTCGTCATCGGCTGCGATACGGGCCGCAATTACCTGAGCAAGTTCTACGACGACAATTGGATGCGAGAAACCGGTTTGCTCAAAGACGATCCCAACACCGATAACATCGGCGACATGATTAAGAAACGGGGCGACCGGCCGCTGATCAGCATTGCCCCCAGCGCCACTGTCGCCGAAGCCATTGACGTCTTGCAGAAGCGGGGCATCTCCCAGATGCCGGTTCTGCAGGACGGCCTCGCCCAGGGCTCGATTCAGGAGATCACTCTTGCCCGCTTCCTGCACGAAGGCCACGACCCCAACACGTCGCTGGTCAAGGATGTGATGGCGAAGCCGCTGCCGCAGATGGACCTGAACACCCACATCGACGAAGCGTTCCGCCTGTTACAGGCCGGCAACACTGGAGTGCTCGCAACCTCGCAGGGCAAGGTGGTGGACATTGTGACGAGGATCGACTTCATTCACTACTGGAACATGCGGCGGAAGGGGTAGGCAATAACCAACACTGAGATGGCTTGCGAGTTGGGTGCCATGGTTTCGCCGTACTCGGCGTAACCATGTTGGGCCAGCACTGTTAGCATGAGTAGACGCAAACAAGTGGCACCCATCATGCGAGCCGTATTAGACGACTAGGCAAGAAACCTCACCGCATTCTGAAACAACAACAACCCATCCCCCTGCGGGGCCAAACCTCTTCGCGTCCACCGTGGATGATGTGTCGGTAGAATATGCCGTTCCGGGTGGGGCATCAGGCCCAGCACTCTACCCGTCGCATCGCAGACACCGGCCACATCCAGCTGCGAACTATTCGGATTAAACGGCGTCTCGGGCCGCTGGCCGGGGCCGGGGATGTAACGCAGCACCAGTTGCCCGGCACCTTCCAGTTTCTGAAGCGTCTCTGCATCCTTGGTGATGAACCGTCCCTCGCCATGGGCAATCGGCACCTCCATGCTGACGTACCCTTCCAGGAACGGGCATTTGTGTTCGGGGACAATACCGAGCGACAGCCAGCGGTCCTGAAACCCCTGGGGGCTGTTGTTGGTCAGCGTGGCGGGCACATGCCCTTCGCCATCAGCGGGTACGATCAGCCCGGCTTTGAGCAAGGTCTGGAAACCATTGCAGATGCCGAGGATTAGCTTGCCGGCGTCACGGAACTGATTCAGGGTATCGGCGAGGAACGTCTGCAACTGCACAGCAAGAATCTTGCCGGCGGCGACGTCGTCACCATAAGTGAAGCCACCGGGGATGAGCAGCAGTTGATACTCGTGCAACAGGGCAGGGCGTTCACGGAGCCGATTGATGTGAACCCGTTCGGGCCGGGCACCAGCTTGTTCCAGGGCGAAGGCAGCTTCGTGATCGCAGTTGGCCCCGGGGGCACGCAGTATCAGAGCGCGAACGTCAGCCACGTCTACCTCGGCCAGACCTAAGACGATCGCTCCGCCCGTTTTTGCAGTTCCTGGCGCAGCGTTTCCCAGCGGGCCTGGATGTCGCTGGTCATGCGCATGTTATAGATGCCGGTCTGCCCGGTGGCAGGGGCAGTTTGAATCATGCCGCGCAGGTTGTTGACCATCAGCTTCAGATCACCCAGATCGAGCTGCTCCATTTTCAGAAATCGTTCCGTCAGCGTTTCCCGGTTCACGCTGGCAACGTTGTTGAGGGAAGTGTACGAGGAGTAGGGTTCCTGCAACAACTTCAGCGCCTCTCGGTACGGATTCTTGGTAGACAGGTCTTTACCGCTGGCCGGGAAAATGCCGAGCGCCTCGCCACCCCACTTCACCCCCGCAATGCCGAGGGCGACGAGTAGCACGAGCACGAGCAACTGCATCATCGGGTTCGGCTTCTTCTTCTTGCTCTTCATCCACAGGACGATTCCCGCTGAGATGAACAGCACAATAATCAGCAGCGCAGCCAGTTCCAGAAGCGGCATCGTGAACATGAGGGGTCTCCTGAGGGAAGCATAGCTCACGAAATAGGAGCCAGAAGCCAGGAGTCAGGAGCCAGAATACAAATCACAACTCGTCCCCGGTCTTTGACAAAGGACGAGTTGCGAGGTTTGGTTCTCCCCCTTACCAAGGGGGAGTTAGAGGGGGTTATTCTTGCGGTCGACAGAACCCCACCCGGCCTCCCCTTGGTAAGGGGAGGAGAAAGACATCGCCTAGTTACTGCTACCGAACCCTTCGACGATGTCCCCTGTCTTGATCTCTCCTAGCTACTATCTCCTAGCTCCTAGCTACTATGTACTCATGCAAACCAACTGGTCCATCTTCCGTGAACTGCTCCGCCTGGCGTGGCCGCTCATGCTCAGCAATCTGTTCTTCTCCATCCAGATTGTCATCGACCGCACCTTCTTGAGCCGTTTCGACCCCGATGCATCGGCAGCGGCCCTCGCCTCGTCGATGATCCTTTGGATCCCCGTCATCTTCATCCAGAACACCGGCGGCTTTGCGACCACCTTCGTTGCCCAGTACTTCGGCGCGAAACAGTTCGAGCGCATCGGCCCCATCGTCTGGCAGGCCATCTACTGGAGCATCCTCGGCGGCCTGGCGATGATGTGCCTCGCCCCCTTCTCCGGCATCATCATGCAGGCGATGGGCCATAACCCCAAGATCGCTGCTCTCGAGACCGAGTTCTTCTTCTGCCTCACCTTCGCCGGGCTGCCCGTGGCGTTGACGGCAGCGGTGGACAGCTTCTTTGCCGGCCGGGGCGATACCCGCACCGTCATCTGGATCAACGCCATCGGCTGCCTCGTTAACGCCCTGCTCGATTACCTGCTGATCTTCGGCAATCACGGCTTCCCGCAACTGGGCATCGTCGGGGCAGGCTGGGCGACCGTCGCCGGTTGTTCCGCTTCTGCCATCGTCGGCATGCTGCTCTTCGTTCGCCACAAGTACGATGAGCAGTTCAACACCGTGCGGGGCCGAGGCTGGAACAAGACGCTGTTTCTTCAGCTCCTTCGCTTCGGGTTCCCCAACGGCTTCCAGTCGACGTTCGACCTGATCGCCTGGACCCTCTTCACCACCATGGTCGGCTGGTTCGGCAAAGTCGAATTGGCTGCGACGAGCAACGTCTTCGTCATCAACGCCCTCTTCTTCATTCCGATGATCGGCATCGGTCAGGCGTCAGGCGTGTTCGTCGGCCAGCGGTTCGGCGAAGAACGGCCCGACTTGGCGGAGCGAGGCATCTGGATTGGCATCGTCGCTACGATCATCTTCATGACGAGCATGGGGCTCTTGACCGCAGTCACCCCCGGGCTGATTCTGCCCATGTTCGCCAGCGACAAGGAGCCGGAACTCTGGGCCGAGGTGGCGAACATCATGCCGTACCTCTTGTGGTACGTCGCCGCCTACGCCGCCTTCGATGGCGTCAACGTGCTGCTCGCTTTCAGCCTCCGCGGCGCCGGCGACACGTCGTTCATCTCCTGGCTCTACCTGATCGTCGGCGTCCTCGGTCTCGGCGTGCCCGTCTACCTCAGCTACCACCTCGGCTGGGGTTTCTACTGGGCCTGGAACTTCGCCGTTCTCTACTTGATCGTCCTCATGCTCTTCATCTTCGCCAGATTCCTCTGGGGCCCCTGGCGCACGATGCGGGTGATTGAACCGAAGGTGATTGAGTGAATGTCTCCCCTCTCCTGGAAAGGGTGGGGACCTTGTCTGGTTCCCCTCTCCCTCCCGTGGAGAGGGGTTAGGGGTGAGGGGTTCCTAAATCGAGTCCACCCCTGTTGGTATTTATTCGCCGCAAGTCATCAAGGTTCTCAACCGGGCTGCGTCGATCGAAAAACCCCTCACCCCCGGCCCCTCTCCCCAGGAGGGAGAGGGGAGAATGAACCCATCTTCAGCCCCGGCGGGGCGTCGGTCAGTAGCCAGGGGTGACCGAAGGGAACCCTTGGGGAGGAAGAAAAGAAATGCTCCCGGCACCCTGTAAGGGTGTGGGAGCAACATTTGGATCATTGATACACTGCCCACTGCATAGCCCAAAGTACAATCTGACTAGAATTAAGAGCAGTGCAAAGCAAGCCAGGAGTTACTCATGAGTGATGATGCCAAAAGATCGAATCAACAAAACCTAGAATTCCTCATAGACACTGTACGTTTCCTCAAGAGCCATTTCGACAATCGAATTGGGAGCCCCATCGGAGGCCAGCTTTGCAGTGTGGGGGAGGTAGAAGCGTACAGAGAGTTTGATAACCACCTGGCGGAGCTCCTCCAGCTACTACAAATCTCAAATCATCCAGCGACGGAATATGCCATACCTGATAATTTGAAGCCGTATCTCAAGCGTGCACTGATTGAAAGAAGACTCGTAATGGCGAAGGATGTCGAACAAAAAAAGTCTAGGACAGTCAATCCTCAAATCCTCGATGTGTTGGAAAACCAGCTGAAGCCATTTGATGAGTTCCTGCACGAAACGGATCTTCAAGCACTGAAACCCGCAAGGATGCCTCAGTTGAGAGATTTCCTGACTATGGAAGGCGCGGAAAGGCATGAACAAAGTCAGTTGCAACTTAAGGAACGAAGATACAACGAGAAAACCCGCTGCCTTTTGGTGTATTCACTGATTCGTGACGACATGGAGTACTATCGGTTCAAATGCACACTACGGGATGTACCAATGGTGTTTGCGTATATCGACATCGATGAGTTTAAGAAATTTAATACGGAGCTCGGTGATACCAAAGTTGATCGCTATTTCTTACCAGCCTTTGCGGCTGCACTGGAAGCGCACGTTTACGGTCGAGGTTATGCTTACCAGTACGGAGGAGATGAATACGCTGTCATCCTACCAAATACCACTGTTGACTTAGCAGGCAAACTACTGGGGCAGTTTCAAGAGAAACTACGTTCCCTAGCAATTCGCAATAGTGCGCGAAAGGTCACCGTTTCAATCGGTTTCTGCACGATTGATCAGGACACATACTACACGAATGAGGAAATAGTGTCGAAAGCGGAGGAGGCAAAGTCTTTTGCCAAGAGTGATGGCAGGGACAGAATAGCTACGTATCGCACCGAGCTCTTTGAGAAAGAGGGCTTGTACGTTATTATGGGATCTGATTCTAAGTAGAACCACACTGGCTAATTGATCCCATAACTATGCATGAAGATAGTACCGTGGAGTGTGTTAAGCGGTATTCCGCACCGATACATCAATCTCATGTTGTTTTGGCGAGAGCTGATACCCCTTCAGGGTGCCGGGAACATTTCTTTACTTCCCATCCAGGGGTTCCCTTCGGTCACCCCTGGCTACTGACCAACGCCCCTCCGGGGTTGAAGCAAGATGCTCAACCGAAGTGAGCGTCTGGTTCCCCTCTCCCTCCCGGGGAGAGGGGTTAGGGGTGAGGGGTTCCTCAATCGAGTCCACCCCTGTTGGTATTTTGTCTGCATCGAGTCGCCAAGGTTTTTAATCGGGCTGCGTCGATCTAGAAACCCCTCACCCCCGGCCCCTCTCCCCGGGAGGGGGAGGGGAGAACATCACCCCGAAACCATCCGCCTCCCAAACCGCTCATCATCGGGCTTCGGATAATCGCTGCGGAAATGCACGCCTCTCGATTCCTTTCTGGCGAGCATGGCGGGGAGCATGAGTTGGGCGACGGTGAAGAGGTTTTGCAGTTCCCAGCCGGGGGGGCCGGTGAACTCGTGGCTGAGGACGTACCTGCCCCAGAACTCCATGTCGTCGATGGCCGAGATGAGGCCTTCTTCGCTGCGGACGATGCCGGCCTGGCGGCCCATCAGGCTTTGCAGCGAATTCTTCAAGTCAGCCAGGTTGAGTTCGGTCACATCGGGGGTGAACTCAGCGTGCATCGAGAAGGCTTGCAGCGAGGCAGGCTGTTTCTCCAATTCGGCGGTGACTCCGGCGGCGCACCAGGTGCCGTAGACCAGCCCTTCGAGCAGACTGTTGCTCGCCAGCCGATTCGCTCCGTGCAGGCCGCTGCTGGTCACTTCGCCTGCTGCCCACAGACCGGGGATCGACGTTCTGCCTGCATGATCGACCTGCACGCCGCCGATCATGTAATGGGCGCCGGGGCGAACGGGGATCATGTCCTTGGCGAGATCGAGGCCGAAGCTGGCACAGACTTTCTGGATGCCGGGGAACCGCTGGGCGACGAGGTCGGGATTGAGGTGCGAGAGATCGAGATAGACGCTGGGATGATGCGTCTTCTCCATCTGACTGATGATGGCCCGGCTGACGATATCGCGCGGAGCGAGTTCGCCACGGGCATCGTACTCGTGCATGAAGCGATGGCCGGTCTTGTCTCGTAGATAGGCTCCCTCGCCGCGAACCGCTTCGCTGACCAGGTACCGGGCTGAGCCGGCGACGTAGAGCAGGGTGGGGTGGAACTGCATGAACTCCATGTCCATCATCACCGCGCCGGCCCGGTGGGCGATGGCCATGCCGTCGGCGGTGGCGACGGGTGGGTTGGTGGTTTCACGGTAGACTTGGCCAGCACCGCCACTGGCGAGGATGACCTGCCTGGCCCAGACGATGCTGAGGCCATAGCCGGGCCGATGCACCATCGCTCCGACGCAGCGGCCTTCGTGGGTGAGCAGATCGAGGGTGAAGGCCTTCTCCCAGATCGTGAGATGAGTGGCAGCCTTGGCCTTCTCGATGGCTGCCCGCATGATCTCCTGCCCGGTCGCATCACCCAGAGCATGCACCACCCGGCGATGACTGTGGCCTCCTTCGAGGGTGAGGGCGAGCTTGCCGACCTCGTCTTCATCGAAGTGCGCGCCCCAGCGGATGAGTTCTTCGAGTTGCGTTGGCGCTGCCCGGATCACCGCTTCGACGACTTCCCGATCGCAGATCCCCGCCCCGGCCCGCAGCGTGTCTTCGATGTGGTTCTCGAACTTGTCTTCGGGATCGACCACGCCGGCAATGCCTCCTTGAGCATAACGACTGTTCGATTCGGGCATCATGTCCTTGCAGAGCACCAGCACATCGTACTTGGTCGGGATGGTGAGTGCGGAGCGGAGGCCAGCGATGCCGGAACCGATGACCAGCACATCGGTGAAGAAGTGGGACATCCGTTTGGTGTTGAAGTTGACCAGGTAGCGACGTAGCGGGGCGGGCATGCGAGGTCTCGTGGGGTGGGTGTCTATCATTTTAGGTGTTCGACGACTAGCGGTATACAGTGATTCCGCAGGATGATAAACTAGTTAGCACTCCTTCATGGCATGGGTATCAGATATGACGGTGAAACAATTTGAAGAACGACTCACAAAACTCGAACGTCGAGTCGCTGAAATGCAAGCTTCTCAGGAGCAACCCAAGGACGGCTGGCGTGCGTTGATCGGCATTGGCACTGATGACCCAGTCATGAAGGAAGTCATGAAGCTGGCGATGAAATATCGGGAAGAGAACAGACGTGCTACCCGTCCTAAAACTAAAGTAAAGAACAAGAAGAAATGATTCTCCTCGATACGGATCATTGTTCGGTCTTATTCGATGCACGGCATCGGCTGCATGCCCTGTTGGTGGATCGGCTCTCCGAGGCGATTGAAGGAGTCGCTTTGCCGGTAGTCGCCATTGAAGAACAATTACGTGGGTTCCTTGCCTACATCCATCGCGAGAAAGATTTTCAGAAGAAGGTTTGGCCGTACCAGCGTCTGGCTGGGTTCCTCAGAGGGTTGGCCAAGGTGAACATCCTCGATTTCTCCGATGACGCTGCCATCCTGACACAATCACTCAGGAAGCAGCGCATCAAAGCGGGTACACAAGACCTCAAGATTGCGACGATGGCCCTCTCAACAGAAAGCCTACTGCTCTCAGCAAATCTTCGTGACTTCCAACACGTGGAAGGGCTTCGTGTTGAGAACTGGTTGGTCGCTGAGTACCTCCAACAATAGAAGCGGTGATGTGATGGTTCATATGTCCCAGCAAGCCCTCCAGCTTTCACCCACTGATAACGTGGCCGTCGCCATTGGCTCCATCAAGGCGGACATTGAACTCGTCATCGGCGGCAAGAAGCTTATCATCCAACAACCGACCAAGATGGGGCACAAGCTGGCACTCGCTGACATCAAGCAGGGCGACGAAGTCATCAAATACGGCCAGGTGATCGGTTTCGCCAGCCAACCGATCCCGAGGGGCAGCCATGTTCACACCCACAACCTGGCAGCGGAGCTCTTTGAACGAGACTATGCCTACTGCTCCGCCTGCCCGGCACCGAAACCCATCCCGAAACAGCAGCGCGCCTTCGAAGGCTACGACCGGGGCGATGGCCGATATGGCACCCGCAACTATGTGGCGATCATCAGTACCGTCAACTGTTCTGCCAGCGTCAGCAAGTACATCTCGCAGAGGTTTCACGATGCTGATTTGCTCAGGCAGTTTCCGAATGTCGATGGGGTGGTCGCCATCACTCACAAGGCTGGTTGTGCGATGCAGTATGGGGGCGACGATCATCTGCAACTCGACCGTACCCTGGCTGGCTTCGCCAAGCATCCGAACGTCGCAGCCTACATCCTCGTCGGTCTGGGCTGCGAGACGGGGCAGGCGATTCATTTGATCGAGAACGAACATCTCATTCAGCTCGATGGCAGCAAGCGTCAGCCCAAGGTGCTCAGCATTCAGGAGTGTGGCGGCATCGGAAAAACCGTCGATGCGGGCGTGGAAGCGATCGCAGCGCTGCTGCCCCGCATCAACGGCATGAAACGCACCACCTTGACAGCGGACAAGATCATCCTCGGCACCAACTGTGGCGGCTCCGATGGTAACAGTGGCATCACTGCCAACCCGGCCCTGGGCATCGCCAGCGATCTGCTGATCGAGCAAGGGGGCACCAGCATCCTCGCTGAGACGCCGGAGATTTATGGGGCCGAGCATCTGCTGACTCGGCGGGCCGTCAGCCGGGCGGTCGGCGAGAAGCTGGTCGAACGCATCCACTGGTGGGAACGCTACACCGGACAGTTCGGCGTTACCATGAACAACAATCCCTCGCCCGGCAATAAGGATGGCGGCCTGACGACGATCTACGAGAAGTCGCTCGGTGCCATCGCCAAGGGTGGCAGTACGGCTCTGGCTGATGTTGTGCATTACGCTGAACCGGTGAAGAGCAAGGGCCTCGTCTTCATGGATACCCCGGGCTACGACCCCGTGAGCATGACCGGCATCGTGGCCGGCGGTGCGAACGTCCTCGTCTTCACCACCGGCCGGGGTTCGGTGTTCGGTTGCAAACCCGCCCCGTCGATCAAGATCGCCACCAACACGCCGCTCTACGAACACATGACCGACGACATGGACATCGACGCCGGGGTCATTTTGCATGGTGTGCCCGTCGAGACGGTGGGCCAACAGATCTTCGAAGAGATACTGGCAGTAGCGAGCGGCAAGAAGACCAAGAGCGAACTCAGCGGTGTGGGGGAGGAGGAGTTCGCCCCGTGGGGGATCGGGCCGACGTTGTGAGGGGGTCAAGTCAGGATATAGGCCAACAATGGTTCAACTTCTTTTCAATTGATCCTACGTAGGCTAGTGCATCCGTAGCCCCTGCAATAAATCTCGACAATGCACGGTGGTTTCCATCGTCAATCCTGAATTGTTCATTGTTTGATGCTCGAGGGAAGAGAATCAAAGGAATCGAGTCATAAAGCCCACGCCTAGCATATTCGACCATATCAAAAAGAGGGTCGTCCTTTGCTGCTTTGTTCTGAATAAGCTTTTCTGCGGTTGGTATCATGCCCCTTAACCATTTGCGCTTTCCCATCTCAGGCCACACTGAACAGCGCTCAAGCTTTACTATCTTGCAAGCAAATGTACTTGCCTTTATCATCGTCAACCGATGCTGGTGGATGGGTTCTCCGTCTTCAAATACAACGTGATGATCTAGCTCTGCATCAGAGAAGTTCTCGACTTCCGCGGTAAATTCAGCCAGCTTTGCAGTAAAGTTCTCAAGCGTGAGACCCTTTTTCTTTAAATCTCTCGGAACGATATAAGCGATTTTGACCTGTCTCTGACTAACTTCGGACATAAGTCACCAGTGAAAGGGGAAATAGTATTCTTGTCCCAAAAATGCACCACATCACCGTCGGTCATTAGCCGACAATATTGTTGCCCCTGAAGCTCACCTCACCCCCCTTAGCCCCCCATACAGCTTCCCATACCGCCCATACCCGTCCGCATACACCTCAGCATTCTGACCATTCGGCTCAATGACCGCATCGAGCCGCACCATGCTCTGGGCGGCATCTTCCAGCGATGCGAAGCGGCCCGCATGCACGGCGGCGATGATGGCCGAACCGAGGGCGCACGCCTCGGTCTCAGCGGGAATCGAGAGCGGTACGCCGCACACATCGGCATGGATTTGCAGCCAGAGGTGACTCTTCACCCCGCCGCCGCCAGCGATGAGTTGGGTGATGGTCAGACCGTGACTGGCCAGATCATCAAGGATCGCCTTGGTACCATAAGCAGTGCCTTCGTAGATGCTACGGAGCAGATGGCCGGGGCCGTGGGAGAGGGTCAGGCCCCACCACGTTCCACGGCTCAGCGGGTCCTTCAGCGGCGTACGTGCTCCTTGCCAATGCTCTAAACACAACAACCCCTCGCTGCCGGGAGCAACCTTGGCCGCTTTGGCGTCGAGTACATCAAATACGGTGGTACCCTGTTTGGCTGCTTCGCGCTCCTCGTTGCCGGCGAAGTGCTCCCGGTACCAGTTGACGATGGACCCGGTCGCCGTCTGGCCCCCTTCCAAAGTGTAAAGGCCGGGGCGGATGGCGTCGGCGTAGCAGCCTAGCATGCCGGTGCCGAGTAGAGGTTGATTCGCGTTTACCAAATGACAGGTGCTGGAACCCATGATCATCGCCAGCTTGCCGGGTGCGATGGCACCGAGACCGATCATCCCAGCGTAGGCATCGATGCCCCCTTGAGCGACCGGCGTTCCGGGCTTCAAGCCCAGAGCCAGGGCAGCATTATCGGAGAGCTTGCCTTCACCGGCACCGTACGGCACCACTGAATGGGGCCACTTATCGGGAAGATCTTCCAGCCCCACTTGTTCCAGCATCGCCCGGCTCCAGCCACCTTCCGGGGCGACGTAGTTCCACTTCACGGCCACGTGGTTGAGAGACAACGTCCAGTTGCCGGTGAGCTGGTACATCAACCAATCGGTGCATTCGACGACGTGTTGGGCGCTGTGGTAGCTGTTCGGTTCGTTCTGCTTCAACCACAGTGCTTTGGGCAGCATCCATTCCGGCGAGACGTTATCCGACACCCAGCGGAGCGACGGGTCTTTCGTCAGGGTCAACAGTTGGGCCTCAGCATGGGATCGCTGATCCATCCAGAGCAGTGCTGGACGGATTGGCATACCCACCGCATCGACCGCTAAAACCGTACAGGCCGTGCTATCCAGCCCGATGGCGACCACATCCTCCGGGCTGGCATTCGCCTGTTTCAGTGCTTCGGGCACAGCGATACCCAGTCCCTTCCACCACTCCAACGGTTGCTGTTCAGCCCAACTCGGTTGCGGGTAGGTCGTTACCAGCGGAGCGGTGCCCATGCCCCGGCGGATGCCCTTGTCATCGAAGAGCACAGCCCGCACACTTTGGGTACCAATATCCAGACCCAGATAAAGTGGAGTCGTCACGCTGTTCTCCCTATCGCTTCGCTCAGTATAGCCTTACCATAGGAGATGTGACTTCACAATCTTGTCGTGCATGGGCAAGATCATATCGGAACACAAGTCATGAATCAGAAACCTCAAGTCCCGTGGTATCGTCGCTGGTGGGTGCTGCTCCTGGCAGTGCTGGTTTTGATAGTGCTTGGCCTTTATGGCTCCAAAGTCTACCAGGAATGGCGCGTTGACCAGGAACTTGCGAAGGAGGTACGGCTTCTCGAACAGAACGAGCCTAACTGGCGATTTGAAGACTGGGTCGCCCGGCAACCCCAACTCATGGCCGACGACAACCTGGCTCTCGTAGCTTTGAATCTCAAGTCGAGACTTCCCTTCCTTCTTTCCAGATACGACGGGCTCTTTGCTGATGTCGATGCCTTTCCCGCCCATCGTTTGAATCAATATCAGCTTAATGAACTTAAGACTTTGCTGGTGAATTGCGCGGAAGCGCAAGCGGAGATGGATCAGTTGCTTCTGTTGAAGGCCGGTGTCTTCCCCGTGGAGAATCCTCTTGATCCGAGCTTCAAAGTCTTGACGGCCCGGCTAGCCATGCAGCAGGAACTGCGTAATGTAGCCAACTTGTTCAAAATGGATGCTCAACTGCGCGTGGAAGAAAATAAGCCCGATGAGGCGTTCAAGGCCTGCGAGGCCACCCTGCAACTGTCACGTTCCTGTGCGCAAGATCCCTTTGTCGTCAGCCAGTTCATCTGCATTGCCATCCAATCACTCAGCACGACCATGATCGAACGGACTCTGGCACAGACCGAGCCCTCCCAGCAGTCTCTGATCCGCCTTCAGGCCAGACTGCTGGCCGAGGCGGATGTGTCGCTGTTCAAAGCGGGTGTTCAGAGTGAACGTGCCGGGATTGATCGCTTTCTTCGTGAAGTGCAGGAGGGTCGATACTCCAGCGCCGATTTGGCCAGCTTCAGAAAAACCATAAGTAATTTCAATTCGTCGACTGGCAACGCGCGCACTCTCAGCGACATCCTGAACGAAATGCGTTCGTGGTTCAACGCTTCTCCGTATGGTTACATCCCTGAAGAACGGCTGAAATTGCTGCGATTCTATCAGGCAGCGCTGGCCCTGGCGGAAAAACCAGAAGGTGCTGCGCTCGATGAAATGAAAGCGCTGATCGAAAAGTATCGTGCAGATATTCCGTCGGTAGTGGTCTTCGGTGCGACGTTGCCCAGGATCTACGAGTCTGACCAGAAACGCCGGGCTGGACTGCGCATGGCCGCCGCCCTGCTAGCCGCCGAACGCTACCGACTGGAGACGGGCAAAGTGCCTGCGGGCTGGAACGACCTGGTGCCGAAGTATTTTCCGAGCATTCCCATCGATCCCTACGATGGCCGACCTATTCGCTGGAAGACTACGCCAACCGGGTTCCTGCTCTATTCCGTGTGGATGAACAAGCTCGATGATGGCGGCGTGATTCGTCGAACGGAGAATGGCCCGCCGCAAACCGATTTTGGCGTAGAGTTCTTTGCTCCGGCTCATCGCCGGGCCACTCCGTTAGCTATTTCTGACACCAACGAGTTTGCCAGAATGGCCATCCTTGACACCAAAGAAGCATACTTCGCCGCAGCCCGTTCCGGGAACGCCGAAATGATCAAGCAGATTCTTCAGGATAACTTCGATGTCAACACCAAGACCGAATATGGTGCCACGGCTCTCTGTTTTGCCGCTGAGTACGGTCATCTCGAAGTGATGAAGCTGCTCATCGAGAAGAAGATCGACCTTGATGCCAGGGATACCTTTTACAACTCCGATGCGTTAACCTGGGCCTTAATGGATGACAAACATGAAGCAGTGGGTCTTCTTCTGAAGGCCGGTGCCAAGGGCGAGACGGGAGCTCTTTCGTATGCTCTTTCCCAGAATAAGCCAAAAATGCTGGCTGCCGTACTGGCCAGTGGCCGCATCAAGCAGGAGACACTCGATTCCAGTCTCACCAGCCTCGATGAAAAAAAGACCGAGCTGGTGAAGCTGCTTACCGATGCCGGGGCCAAGGGTAAGCCGAAGGCAGCCAAGGCTGAAGAGAAAAAGACCGAGACGACTCCCGCCAAGACGGAAGAGGCTGCGACGCCCACTGCTCCGGTCGTCGAAATCACCACCAAAGTATTGAAACCAGAGCCTTGGCCCGGCTTTCGCGGTGCGGGTAATGCCGGTGTCGCGGATGGTCAATTTCCGCCGACCGCCTGGGACGCCACGACCGGCAAGAACCTCGCCTGGAAGACGCCGATCCCCGGACTGGGTTTGTCCTGCCCCGTTGTCTGGGGCAAACGGCTCTTTGTAACTACCGCCATTAACATGGACACGCCCAAACCTTCACTCCGCATTGGGCAGTACGGCGACGTGGATTCGGTAAAGGAAACAGCGCCCCACACCTGGATGACTTACTGCCTCGACGCCGATACCGGCAAGATTCTCTGGGAAAAGAAAGCTTATTCCGGCGTGCCCAAGGTCAAGCGGCACATGAAATCCAGCCATGCCAATGCCACTCCCGCCGTAGACGGCAGATATGTCGTCGTGAATTTTGGCTCTGAGGGGTTGTACTGCTATTCGATCGAAGGGAAGCTGCTCTGGAAGAAGGAACTGGGCAAGCTTGGTTCGAGCTGGTTCTTCAACCCCGACTACGAGTGGGGCTTTGGCAGCTCGCCGGTCATCTTCGGAGAGACGGTCATTGTCCAGTGTGACATAGGCAAGAAGTCCTTCATCGCCGCCTATTCATTGGAAGACGGTAACGAAATGTGGAGTACCGGCCGGGAGGAGATTCCCTCATGGTGTTCACCCACGATAGTGCAAACACCTGGTGGAAAAGCAGAACTGGTGACGGTAGCCAGCAAATATGCCCGTGGCTACGACCCGGTCACCGGCGTGGAACTCTGGAAGCTCGGCAAGTTTTCCGAGATCGCGGTGCCAACGCCGTTCTATGCCCAGGGGTTGATTTTCCTGACGACTGGCTATCGGCCCATTCAGCCTATCTATGCCATCAAACCCGGTGCCAGAGGCGACATCTCGCTGGAGAAAGGGAAGGAAACGAACGATTCCATCGTCTGGAGCAAAACCCGAGGCGGGCCCTACTTGCCCACACCCCTTGTCTACGGCGAGCATCTTTACGTCTGCACCAATGCCGGCGTACTGAGTTGTTATGAAGCCAAGACGGGCAAGGTGGTCTATCAGAAACGACTCGGCGGCAAGAATGGCTACACCGCATCGCTTGTCGCCGCTGATGGTCGCATCTACTGCACCGACGAAGAAGGCCAGGTCCGAGTGGTCCAGGCCGGGCCGGAATTCAAGTTGCTGGCCATCAACAAACTGGGAGAGGAATGTCTCTCCCACCCAGCTATCAGCAATGGCCGCATCTACTTTCGGGCCAGGGAACATGTGATGGCGTTCGCCGTGACCCCGGTGAAGCAGTAGAGTTGCCATCACGCCGCAGCTTTAAGGGCCGCCAATGCCGGTTCATAGCTGGGCTCCTTCCCCGCTTCGCCAACATACTCAGCATGGACGATGGTCCCGTTCTTATCGACGACGAACACCGCACGGGAAAGCAGTTTGATTTCGTCGATCAGTGTTCCTGTCGCCTGGCCGAACGAGCGATCCATGTAGTCTGAGAGGTTATGGATTACTTCGCAGGTGTGAGCGGCGTCAGCACAGAAACGGTTCATGGCAAAGGGCAGATCAAGGCTGACGGTGTAGCTGTTCACTTTATCGCCAAAGACAGCCAGTTCCTTATTGAACTTCTGCGTCTGCACTGAGCAGACGGGAGTATCGAGCGAAGGCAGCACGCTGAAGAGAGTGGCCTTGCCGCCAAGCGCATCCTTCAAGGTAACAGGGACGATGCCCTTGCCCTTCTCGAACTTGTGGGTGGTAAAGTCGGGAGCTTTGTCTCCCTTCTTCAGTTCAGGGCCGACGAGGGTGAGAGAGTGGCCCATCATCTTAAATGCATTAGCACGCTTGGCCATGGTGTAGTTCCTGGGTGTAGTGGAGCAGACTACTCTTTGAGGTATGGATGAGACATGATTCGAGAAGGGGCCATCTTGTCCCCGGTGGGAGGCCGGGCACTAGAGTTACACCCATACAAACCATTAGCATTCCCCCGCGCCCCATGCTATCATGCCCCCATCGTCAAACTCTCTAGCAGGAGCTCTCCCATGTCAGCCGTTGCCGATGCCCCCAAGGCCAAGAGCCAACGTCCCAACATCCATCTGCCCGCCCGCAAACTCCTCATCGATGGCAAGCACCACGATGCCATGTCGGGCAAGACCTTTGTCACCATCAACCCGGCGACCGAAGAGAAGATCGCCGAAGTGCCCTACGCCGGCAAGGAAGATGTCGATCTCGCCGTGAAGGCCGCTACCCATGCCTTCTATCAGGGTGCCTGGCACACCATGGATGCCCGTGATCGTGGTCGCCTCATGTTCAAGCTCGCTGACCTCATGGAAAGCAAGATCGATGAACTCGCCGCCCTCGAATCGCTCGACAACGGCAAGCCCTTCCGTGAAGCCCGCCATGGCGATCTGCCTCTGGCGATCGACTGTCTCCGCTACTACGCCGGCTGGGCCGACAAGATTCAGGGCGAAGTCGTTCCCGTTCGCGGCAAGCACTTCTGCTACACCAAGCGTGAACCGGTCGGCGTCGTCGGCCAGATCATCCCCTGGAACTTCCCGATACTGATGACCGCCTGGAAGTGGGGTCCCGCCCTGGCTTCAGGTTGCACCATCGTCATGAAGCCCGCCGAGCAGACACCGCTGAGCTGCCTGCGATTCGCGGAACTGGCCATGGAAGCTGGCTTCCCGCCCGGCGTCATCAACATCCTCACCGGCTTCGGCGACACCGGTGCTGCACTCGTCGCTCATCCCGGCATCGACAAGATCGCCTTCACCGGTGCGACCGACACTGCCAAGATCATCATGAAGGAAGCAGCCCCGACGCTGAAACGGCTGACCTTCGAACTCGGCGGCAAGAGCCCCAACATCGTCTTCGCTGATGCCAACATTGAAGAGGCTGTCGCCGGGGCGTTCGTCGGCATCTATCTCAATCAGGGCCAGTGCTGCTGTGCGGGCAGTCGTCTGTTCGTGGAAGAGAAAGCTCACGACCAGGTCGTCGACGCACTGCAGAAGAAGGCGAAGGCCCACAAAGTCGGCGATCCGTTCGATGCAGCCACGGAACAGGGCCCGCAGATTGATAAAGACCAGTTCGACAAGATCATGCACTACATCGACGCCGGCAAGAAGCAAGGCGCCAAGTGCCTGGCCGGCGGCGAACGTCAGGGCGACAAGGGCTACTTCATCAAGCCGACCATCTTCGCCGACGCCAAAGACGAGATGGACATCATGAAGGACGAAATCTTCGGGCCCGTGCTGAGCGTCACCAAGTTCAAGAACGCTGACGAAGTGATCAAGCGCGCCAACGCCACCAACTACGGCCTGGCAGCAGCCGTCTGGACACAGGACATCAACAAAGCCCACCGCATTGCTGATAGCGTCAGGGCCGGCACGGTCTGGATCAACTGCTACGACGCCTTCGACGCCGCCGCCCCCTTCGGCGGGTTCAAGCAGTCCGGCCAAGGCCGAGAACTCGGCGCCAAGGGTTTGGATGCGTACACGGAGACGAAGACGGTGGTGATTAAGTTGTAGGTGAAAGCAACATGCGAGCGGGGGGCGTTAGCCCCCTGAGTAGCGAAATGATGGTATGTCAAAGAGCCTACGGGGTTAGCCCGTAGGTTTTTTGTTCAGCACCTTTTCCAAAGTGTCCCAATCTTTATCCACGATCCGGATAAAGATGCCTTTGTCTTCAGAACGTGCCGCCCACAATTCTCCTACTTCTTTCTTGTGCAACTCCTTAGGATTGCTCGCCAGATGGCTGCCCTTGTACTCGACAATGGCGATGCGACCGTCTTGCAACTCAACAAGGAAATCTGGAAAGAATCTGCCAGGCGACAGTGGCAAACTAAAACCGCCAGCACTTTCAAAGACAAGATTCCGCAGCCAGCGTTTCACGTTGGGATGATCGTCTATTTTCTTTGCACACGCGCTTTCCTCAGGTCCTAGATGCCCGATTAAGTCAAAAGCATGTTTCTGATACGAGTAAGGGCCACTGGTGTAGCGCTTATAAGGCGCATAGTCTTGTTCTGTGATTTCGAAAGGCATCTCCCATGTTGTTTCAAGACGACGGTCGGATTCACTTGCAAACAAAGCGCTAGCTGCCTTGCTGATTTGCTGCCGCCCATGTTTCTCTATCCGCTCTTTAATCAGCTCAATCAATTCATGACGTTTGCGTACCAGTATCGGCAATTCGATTTTCCTCGTATTCAGCAGGTCATTGAGCACGTGATTCAACCAGGGCTGCGACTCACTGGAAGACAATCCAGCGTTTATTCCGCCCCGATGCAATTCTTGATCAAACCAGCGGACGAGATCAACCTTGTCCCAATGATCGCTTGTTGCCCACAATGTTTGCTGACGAACAATAACTTCCTCAACACTGCCAACTCGGACCGCACCCTTATCTATTACATCAATCAGGGTACGGTCACCGATATGGAACTCACCGGTAAACTCTGAAAAACGATGGTCGCAATGCTCCAGGTCCCACGAAAACTCTTCTAATTCAATTGGCTCAAAGCGGAGTAACTGTTGCTTGTCTCGGACAGCCAGTTGTGGCAGCCGAATGGACTGGGCGTATTGATCGAGATTTTTTGCAGGTGTGCCCACCTGTCTTTCCAACTGCCAATATTCTTCCACTGCTGCTTTGTCAGTTAAGTTAGGCAGAGCATCTTTCAGAGTGACTAATTCGTCTTTACTCAGATCATGCACCACTTGGATCGATTTGGTGGATGACTCGTAACGCACCTTGCTTTGAAGTGGTTGCGGTAGGTTTGCAATGTTAACAGGTGCTGAAACGGGAATGGAGGAAAACGACAGATTCCCCTGCAACTCACTCCGCTTGACGCGCAATACATCCTTGATGCTTTCCTTGTCAAACCCGCATCGGTTAACCATGCTGTCGGCAAGGTTTGCCGCCGTCTTGGCGACGTCTTCGCTTTGAACAATGGCATAAGCCCGGTCAAGTTCCGGAATCCCTGTGGGTGTGGCATGGGGCATACGCAGAATACGCCCAAGCAATTGCTCTACGGCTGTCTCGGTAGAAACATTGCCTACCGATCCCAGCACATAAGCAAAGGGACAATCCCAACCTTCCCGCAATTTGTCTACTGTGATAACGAAATCAACCTGACACTCCGGCAGACTCAAATCCTCATCGCCAAGTTCGTCTTTGTCGCCGGTAGCAATGCGGATGCTTTCTACAGGCACTTTCAACTGATTGACAAGAGCTTCCTTCACTTTTTCAACAGTATGCGTCTCTTTTGTTCTGTTCTTGGGTTGTGCCTGGATCAAGGCGATAGGGCGCACATAACGACCGCCGCTTTGTTCCCATGCCTTAGCTCGTTTTGCGAGCGTAGCTCGTGTCTGAACAGTGGTCGCCAGCACATCAATCCAGTCTTTCCTTGACTCCAGGTCCACCGGTAGCTTGATCATTCCCTCCCGCTTCAGTTGCAACGCCGAAACAGCATGCAGCACGTTACTGGCATATACGTCTTTCGTCGGGTTCTGCTCCTGAATCGGCGTAGCAGTCAGTTCAATGACTGCCAGCGGCCCCATGCGGGCCAATGAATCGAACGAGGTTTTGGTTCGAGCATTGTGGGCTTCGTCCATGATGACGATGGGGCCGCGCACCATCATGGCGTTGGCCAGTGACAATTTCACCCGGCCATCCGCTTCCTTCTGATCCTTCAATTGTTCCTTCAACTTCACAGGCAGATTCGTGAAGTGGTCCATCAGGTAACCGTTGTCCTGATAAATCTTGCGGTTAGATTCCTCGTCGATGCGATAGCTCTGAATCGTTGTCACCACGATGACGGCACTGGAACTCATCATGGCGGAACTGGCAGATAGCGCTTCCTCCAGAGTCAGCACCTCAAGCGGCACGCCGAGAGCTTCCTTCATGGCCTGATGATAAGCATGGTTGCGATCCCGCAAGCCACGCAACGTCTGGTCACGAATGGTTGTAGACGGGGTAACCCATAGGCAAAGTGGCCGATCCTGATGCCCTAGATGCTTCG
Organism: Gemmatales bacterium; assembly: GCA_035430005.1. GTDB lineage: Bacteria > Planctomycetota > Planctomycetia > Gemmatales > HRBIN36 > JAEUIE01. The sequence continues at coordinate 12,559 of DAOMFV010000029.1, read as the reverse complement.
CCACAACACCAACGCCATGGGCTGCTATCAAGGTTTTCCCGCCACCGGTCGGCACCCGGAGACAGACGTAGGGAATGCCGGGCATCTGGGGCACTTCGCTGAAATCACGGCCCGTGATCTGGTAAAAAGCATCGTGCACGGGACGCATGGCCGACTTGTTTACTGCTTCTCGCACGGCATCGCTGAACGATGCGAGCGCGTTCAAACAATCCTGCTGGTATTCCTTTAATGCCAAGGCACTCATGCTAATCCACCTTGAGTTCAAAGGGAACTTGTTTGAAGATAATGCCATACTGCTTCAGGCTGGCCGCGCTCAACCGGCAGGCTTCGCCGTAAACCACCTTCGGCCCATCGTGGGCGGGCAAGTCCTTGGCGATAGCGTGGGTCAGCACGTTGCCGCCGCCCGGCCGCTTGTCGCCCAGCACGCCGTTGAACAAGAGATAAATCGCCCGGCCGTTGTGAATGCCGAGTAGTGGCGACTTGCCCGCCCGCTTGGGGATCGGTTCGCCGGATTCGGTGAAGTAGACATGGGAAGCGAGGTCAGAGAAGGAGGCCTCGCTGCGAATCTGCCCGTTCTCGTCAAATAAGGATTGGCCGAGTGTGCAAAAGCGAAAGCCACCGCCGAGGCCTGACACTTTCCCAGCTTCTGCCCCCCCCCCCACTTTGACTTAGCGTATAGCCATTGATGGCATGCGTGAGCCGCTTAGTGGTTACGTTGCGGCAGATGTTCTCATCCATTTCAACTGTGATGAATTGCCTTGTGCCACCATCGGCTAGATTTTGGGCTAACACTGCATGTCCAGTAGTGCCAGAACCAGCGAAGGAATCGAGTAACAACGAATCCTTGTCAGTTGCTATCTGAACAATTCGCCGAAGTAGACGCAGAGGCTTTGGTGTATCAAAAATTTCGCCATCAAGATTCAGATTGAGAATTTCCTTCTTTGCCTCATCGGTATGTCCAACTTCATCGTGGGGCCACCAAGTCCATGGTACCAGCCCCGGTACCTCATTGAGATATCGAATTATCGACGGTGCGCTATTACCTTTCTTTCCAAACCATATCCGACCATCGACACGAAGTTTCTCAAACTCTGACTCTATTGTGCTCCAACATCGGCCTTTCGGCGGCTTTATGATTCTTCCTGATGGTGTTGTAATGGAGTACATCTGGTTTGGTCGATATCCTTGAGCAGTCATGGGAATTCCACGCCACCGTCCGCGTGGATCATTGTTCGGATTCTTGTAAACCTTTGCTTGTTTTTCATTCATAGGGACGCGGTTGCGAGTGTGCTTGAATCGCTCAGGGTCCATTGCATAGACAAATAGATATTCATGGGCATCGCCGATAGCGCCACGGTTTTCACGAGAGTAGCGCTTTTGCCAAGCGATGGTAGCAATAAAACGATGCGGACCAAATACTTCATTCAATAACAATCTCAGCGCGTGCATCTCGTTATCGTCAATGCTAACGAAGATAACACCATCTTCGTTTAGAAAATCCCGCAACAACGCCAGCCTCGGATACATCATGCAAAGCCACTTGTCATGACGTGAGAGATCTTCGCCTTCCTTGCCAACCACTTGCTTAAGCCACTGGCGAATTTCGGGGCTGTTGACGTTGTCGTTGTAGACCCAGCCTTCGTTACCCGTGTTGTACGGCGGGTCGATGTAGATGCACTTCACCTTGCCGGCGTAGTAGGGCAACAGGGCCTTAAGTGCAAGCAGGTTATCGCCCTGGATCAGGAGATTGCCGCTGCCCGGATCGCCGACGGAGAGTTCCTTATCACACTTCAACAAGTGATATGGCACCTGCCGATGATGGTTCACGACCGCTTGCTTGCCGATCCAGTCCAATGACGGCATTCACCATACCTCGCCAAGAGCAACTTACTGATAACAAACTATGAAATGGAAATGTTTTCGCACTCATCGAAGTACCCTTGCTTGCTGTCGTTTGCCAAGATACGATGCGAGCCATTCGAGGTTTCCCATGCTCATCCTTGAACAACTTGAAAAGAAATACGGTTCTGAACTAGCCCGCGTCTATCATCACGAACTTCATCGTAAGCGCAGGCCTCGTGAACTACGAAAGCTCTTTAGGAAAACGCCGACTGTTCCGTTCAAGCATATCCTTGCTGAAATCGAAGAGATGCAACGCAAGTACGATAAGCGATCGTAAAGCCCCACTCTCCGAAGGGGAGAATGCCCATGCCCCCCGGCCTCATCAGTGGCATCGGCCCCGAATCGACTATCGACTACTACCGATCCAACATCGCTCGCTTAATATTAATACCTGCCAGCTACATCAAACTGAAACAGCAAAAACTACCACCGCACGATCACATCCAGCGCCACCGTCAGCAGCGAGGGAGCATTCTCAAACGGTCGTGAGACATCATTGTGATCAAACCGCACTTCGGGCCGAATCACGAAGACGTCGTTGGGCTTGTAATGGAATCCCCATGTGGCGGTAGTATAGAGGCCTCGGTAACCGGTACGCTGCCCCTGAATGTCGTCGAAGAACTCCAGTCGGGCAGTGGTGCTGAGTTTGTCACTCATCTGGTAGGTCAGGTAGTTCACGATTCCAAACCAGTTGGCAAAGCCGATGTCGGGCACATTGTCCTGAAAGCCATAGAGCGCTTCGAGGGTGTAATTCCATTTCTCAGACAACTTGTGAGTAACGACCAGATCGAAGATCTGCGGGTTGTTGAAGTCCTGGCTGGTGTTGTAGCGACCGCAGCCCAGGATGGTGGAGAACAGCACCGTAGTATCACCCTTGGGTGGAGCCCATTTGATGCTGCCGAGATAGGTGGGAGTCGCTGCGGGATCGATGAACACGTCACTGCCCAAAGCCAGTCCATTCTGAATGGACCAGGTGTCGTTCAGTTTGAGTGTGGTGAGCAAGCCGGTGTTGGTGAACGGATCGTAGATGAAAGTGTAGGATCGTGAAGCAAGCTGGTTCTGGGTGGTATCAATGCTCTCAACGCCGAACTGGGCAAAGAACCGGCCCAGCTTGATATCCAGGCCTGCACCTATCTGGGGCAGATAGACTTCCCCGTAGAATTGCACCGGATCAATTCCATAGGTGGCAGGGCTGCCCTGGTTATCGGTCAGTTGGCTGTCCCAGAGACCACGAGCTACCGTGAAGCGATAGTCGCTGCCAGGGAGGATCGTATCCGACCGGAAGCCCCAACTGGGCGAAGAGGATTTTTCATCGATAGATTTCTCGATGCGTAGCCAGTTCTGTTGAAGCAGAAAGTTGTTGGCCAGGTAATTAAAGCCCATCGGCAACTGGTTGTAGCTGGCACTGCTTCCGGTGAAGGATCCTTCGGTCCAGCCACTGATCGAGATCTTTTTTTCGGAGAGCCAGGCTCCCAGAAGGGTCGGTTCCAGGCTCTTCATCAAGAGGCCGGTAGAGGAGGAGGTGGGCGCTTCAGTAGTTGCAGGAGTATCCTCTCCAGGGCCATCCCCTACCAGAAGACCGAATGTCATAACGATGCAGCTGGTAAACACAAATTACCCTCAAGTCTATCTGTGGCAGGAGCAACCAAGCTGCTTGGCCATACTCTCACCTGGCAGATATGAATTGAATCGGCAGAATCCTTTGAGATGTTAAGATTGAGAACAACTTCTATTCAATATCTGCGACGATGTTCACCGATACTGGTGGATTACGAAATCTGTCGCAGTGTCAATTCCACAGGTCTCGGGACTTAATCTGGTTCAGAAGTAACCCTCTATAACATCTCTACTCTCTTCCTGATCCTTGACCGAGAAGTGCATGCCCGGTTCACACTTGATGACGTCGCTCACCGACTTGCCGGCACTGCTGCGCGCGAGCAAGGGTTTTGACACGGTCATCGCTGCGCTGAAGAAAGGGCAGGCAGGCACCATCGATGGTGCGTGGGGGTCGTCCGCCGCTCTCGCTGCCGCTGCATTGGCCGAAGTGAATCCTGGCCCCACGCTCATTGTACTCGCTCACCCCACTGATCTTGATAACTGGAGCGACGATCTCGAATCGTTCCTCGGTCGTCGGCCCATGCAGGTGCCGGACCGAGATGAGCCGGGGCAGCGGCTAAGGGTGCTGAAGTCGCTGCTATCTCCAAGAGGGATAAATAGCGAGGGGCAGCATACGATTGCACCCGACCCCCTCACCCCCAGCCCCTCTCCCTCCAGGGGAGAGGGGAGCCAGAAAGACTCAGCACTCAGGACTCAGCACTCAGGACTATTCCTGACTTCGATCACCGCGATGATGCAGCCGGTGCCCAGCCCTGCTGCACTAGCGGAGCAATCGAGAGAGCTGATCAAGGATGATGAGGTGCGTCTCGAAACGCTCATCACTTGGCTCGTCGAAGGTGGATACACCCGCAGCGAGGTTGTCGAACTGCCCGGTGAGTTCAGTCGCCGGGGTGGCATCCTCGATGTCTATCCAGCCGATGCTGACAGCCCGGTGAGGCTCGAGTTCTTCGGCGACGTGATCGACAGCATTCGCCGTTTCGCCCCGGAGACGCAGCGTTCGCAGGAACCAGTCGACCGGATCAGTGTCACCGTATTCACCCAAAAGGGGCTCAGCGATACGGTGCCGTTCACGAAGTATCTGCCCGATACCGCCATCGTTCTGCTGGTGGAGCCTGCCGATCTGCGTGAACAGGCCAAGGTCTTCCTCGAACGGGTGGAGGACATCAAAGGTCTGTTCGGTATCGATGCGACGTTCAGGCATCTGATCAAGCTCCCCAGCGTCCACATCACCGCCCTGCCCACAGTATCAGCCGAGGCAACGTGTCATCTGCAGATCGAATCAGTCGAACGCTTCAGCGGCGAAGCAGCGAAGGTGGCCGAAGAACTGGCGACACTCAGCGGCCAGGTGATCATTGCCTGCCCGAGCACGGGCGAACAGCAACGACTGGGTGAATTACTTGCTGGAGTTGCGAGCGGGGGGCGTCAGCCCCCTGAGTCGGAGAAGAAGACCCCATCGCCGAAGACCCGACGCAAAGCAACAGCTCCCAGTGAAGTGACGACACCTCAGCCTGTTCACTCAGGGGGCTTACGCCCCCCGCTCGCAACGCAACCCATTCTGTTGATGGGCCACGTCAAAGCCGGCTTCCGTCTTGTCGCCCAGCAGATCACCATCATCGGTGCGCAGGAACTCTTCCGAAGAGAAGCGACACCGACTTCCCGCCGCATCTCCATCCGCAAGTACGAGACCCGGGCCATCGAGAGCTTCCTCGATCTCGCTGAAGGCGATCTCGTCGTTCACGTCAATCATGGCATCGCTCGGTACAAGGGTCTGCAGGTCCTCGATACCAAAGGCCAACTCAGCGAACACATGCTGCTCGAGTTCGGTGGCGGCACCAAACTCTATGTCCCTACCGATAAGATCGACCTCGTTCAGAAGTATGTTGGTGGCGGCAAGAGCGATCCCGAACTCTCCAAGCTCGGCGGCAGCAGTTGGGCCCGACGCAAGGAAAAGGTTCGTGAAGCGGTTCTCGATCTCGCTGCGGAGATGGTTGATCTCCAGGCTCAGCGAGCTACGCTGCCCGGCTTCTCCTACCCCGCTGATACGAAGTGGATGAACGAGTTCGAGACTGCGTTCCCTTACGAAGAGACCCCCGACCAGGCGACAGCCATCACCGAAGTGAAGAAGGATCTGGAACATCCCCACCCGATGGATCGCCTCCTCTGTGGCGACGTCGGCTACGGCAAAACCGAAGTCGCCCTCCGTGCTGCCTTCAAAGCAGTCGATGGTGGCAAGCAAGTTGCCATCCTTGTGCCCACGACCGTGTTGGCTGAGCAGCACTACCGTACCTTCTCCACTCGCTTGGCGGCGTTTCCCTTCAAAGTCGCCTGTCTGAGTCGCTTCCGACGGCCCAGCGAAGCGAAGGAACTCGTCAAGCAACTCAACGCCGGCGAACTCGACATAGCCATCGGTACCCATCGGCTACTCAGCAAGGATGTCGCCTTCAAAGACCTCGGCCTCGTCATCATCGACGAAGAGCAGCGGTTCGGTGTCGAGCACAAGGAGAAGCTCAAGAAGCTCCGTTCGCAGGTGCATGTGCTGACGATGACCGCCACACCGATTCCACGAACGCTGCACATGTCGCTCTTAGGCATTCGGGACATTTCAAACCTGGAGACGCCACCCCAGGGCCGCATGCCCATTGAGACACGCATCTGTCGGTTCGATCCGGAACTGGTGAAGCACGCCATCAATCGTGAGTTGGCACGTGAAGGGCAGATTTACTTTGTCCATAACCGCGTCTACGACATCGAAGCGGTTGCCCATCGGTTACAGCAGATCGTTCCCCAAGCCCGTATCGTCATTGGTCATGGGCAGATGAACGAACGGGAGCTCGAAGATGTGATGATCCGGTTCGTCAAACACGAAGCTGACATCCTCCTGGCCACGACGATCATCGAAAGTGGATTGGACATCCCCAACACCAATACCATCTTCATCGACGAAGCGGAGAACTATGGCCTTGCTGATCTGCACCAGTTGCGGGGGCGCGTGGGGCGCTACAAACATCGGGCCTACTGCTACCTGCTGCTCGATCCGAACAAGAAGCTGAGCGACATTGCCGCCAAAAGGCTGAAGGCGATTGAAGAGTTTCGTGAACTGGGTGCCGGCTTCAAGATCGCCCTGCGTGACCTGGAGATACGTGGTGCGGGCAATATCCTCGGCGCTGAACAGAGTGGCCACATCGCTTCGGTCGGGTATGAGCTCTACTGCCAACTGCTGGACGAAGCGGTACGACGAGCGAAGAAGCAGCCCGTTCGGCAGATGGTCGAAGTCACCATCGAACTACCCTGGCCGGCGTTCCTGCCTGCGAGTTATGTCGAAGGGCAGAAAGCCAAGATCGAAGTCTACCGCCGTCTGGGCCGGGTGAAGTCGCTCGACCGATTGGCTGATTTCCAGGAAGAACTCGATGAACGCTACGGAGCGTTACCCGAACCGGTGATCAACCTCATCAAGATGCACGAGCTGCGCTTGCTCGCCGTCAAGCACAGCGTCTATTTGATCCGCCTCGAAGGCAAGGATCTGGTACTCGAGTACCGCCAGCGCAACAAGATCGACAAGCTGGCGAATAACAGCGGCCCCGTTCCCGCCATCCCCGGCCTGCCCCCCATCACCGGCAACCGCCTGCGCGTTGTTGATGATCAAGCCGCCTACTATCGGCTCTATCTCGATAACGAGAAAACGCCGGAAGGGATGTATGGGTGCATGAGGGCTTTGTTCACGGGGGAGAACGGCGCGGCATAGGCGAATTGATGAAATCACATTCAGTTGATAGTGCATTCTAGAATAGCCTGAAGTAGAATATTGCAGAGGTGAGAATCATGAGTGCAGTTAATGAACAGCTTCTGGAGGCGACACTCGCCTTGCCGGAAGAAGATCGGTTGGAGTTTCTGGAAGCTATCAGCCAATCGCTTCAGGCTCCTGGATGTCCGCCGATAGATGAGAGTTGGCGTTCAGTTATCAAACAACGATCGGAAGAAATACGCTCCGGAAAAGTACAAACCGTGCCCTGGAGCACGGTCAAAGAGCAAGCCCGGGAGCAGGCCATTGCTTGAGGTGCATTTTCATCCGGAAGCACAAGAAGAATACCAGGACGCTTTGATTTGGTATGCACTTCGCAGTCATCAAGCAGCATTTCGCTTTGAACAGGAAGTAGAACGAGTACAGCAACTGATTCGAGAGAACCCGTTACAATTTGCCCTCTATGATGACATCCATCGCTTAGCTCTGCTACGACGCTACCCCTACACGTTGGTGTACGAAGTGATTAGTGAAAAGATCATCATCATAGCGGTCGCCCATACACGAAGGAAGCCTGGTTATTGGTGGCGTCGGTCTGGAACCTAACCCATCCCCCACGTCAGCAGATTCCAGTGATACAAAAACCACACAAACCCCACGCCCGCCAGGGCCACCAGGGTGTAATGCAGCCGACCGCTGAAGCGCCAGTAGCGCATGATCCAGGCGATCAGGCAGCCCAGCAGCGTGATGGCTGCCAGTCCGGCAATAACCTGGGTACCCAGAAGCAACTTCTGCAGGAACGGAGAAATGCCAAACACGATCTCATTGGGATCGAGCATGACGCTGACCAGCGCTCCAGTGAAGACTATACCCAGCAGACACATGATCCATGCCAGCCAACTCAGCAGGGCTGAAAAGCCGGTGCGTCGAATCGAGGTAGATTCATTACCCCGAACGTTCCATCCCACCGCAGGCCAGACCAGCAACGCGGTAACAAAAAGGCCCAGGCAACCGAGTAAGAGGCTCTGTTGTGCGTTGCTTGTTTCATACCATTTCAGCCTGATGGCCGAGGAGTGTGGCCCATTACCAAAGAAGAGGTGCGTGACATGGCCGTCCTTGTCAGTCTGGAAGACTGCTTCTCGGGTGCCGTCGAGTTCACGAAACTGAAACGGTTGAATCTCCACATAGCGTCGGGCATTTTCGCCGCTGGCAATGTTGATGGTATCATCAGCGTTGATAGAGACTTCGTAGTTGGTCATCAGCGACCCGATCTTGGCTACCGTTGAGTGAGAGTACCGAGTGTTGCCATACTCGCCGGCCAATTGGCTTAGCCGTTCTTTACTCGCCGCATCGGGCTTTACTCGTGCCTGCAACGGCACGGGGAAGTAGCGGGAGAGGAACGCTTCCTGAATTTGTTCTCTTACGCCGCCACTGGTATCTGTATTGAACGAGATGAAGTAGCCGACGTTCTTCTCAGGAATGAGCTGCATCAGCGAATGAAACCAGAGTGTATCGCCGCCATGTCCTATAAGCCGCAGGCCATGATGCTTCTCCTCGAAGAAGCCGTAGCACATGGCGCTCACCTGGTCGGTATGCCGAAAGAGCGGCTCACGCATCTTCTTCGCCGTCTCAGCTTTCAGGATGCGAGCGTCGCCTAGTTGGCCATCGTTCAAATGCGCGAGCATGAACTTAGTCATGTCGTTGGCTGAGGCACTGATGCAACCAGCTGGGCCAGCGGGGCAGTATTCGTAACCTTTCTCCTCAAAGCGTCCGCCCGTCCATTTGTAGCCTTTGGACAAGTCCGCAGGCAACTGCTCTTTGGCAGGCTGGCGTATCAGAGTATGTGCCATGCCCAGCGGTTTGACAATCTTCTGTTCGATGTACTCTTCCCAAGGCTGACCCGAGACGCACTCCACGGCATACCCCGCCAGTGCGGTGCCATGATTGGAGTACGATGCCAGCGTGCCCGGCTCCCTCACTCGCATGGGTATCTGCGTCTTCAGAATCTCTCCCAGCGGTCGCTTGTCCGGCTCCTTGGCAAACAGCCCGATGACATGATCCTCGAACCCCGGCGTGTGCGTCAGTATGTTCTTGAGCGTGATCGGCTTCTCTCTCGTTGCCGGTATCTGTACATCTTTTAGATACTTGTTCACATCAGTATCGAGATCAAGCTTGCCTGCCTCCACCTGTTGCATCACTGCGGTCCAGGTGAATGGCTTGGAGATGGAAGCGATGCGGAACATCGTCGTCTCCGGATCGACCGGCTTGCGGTTGGCGATGTCGGCGTAGCCATACCCTTTGGTGAAGACGACTTTACCGTTTGCGACGACAGCCACCACCCCTCCAGCAATGTGCTTGCTCTCCATCGGCACCCGCATGGCCCCATCGAAGAACGCTTCGAGGTCGGCGGCATCGGTGATGTTGCCGGGCTTGGGGGGCGCCTTCACTTCCTGGCCTGGAGCGATCAGGGTCCAAGTGATAAGGATGAAGAAGACTGCGAAGAATTTAGGCATAGGAGTTTCCGAAAAGATCGATCAATAGAGTATGGACTATTACTTCTTCGTTGAACGTAAACGATTCTTGCATGGTCACCCTGAAATATGATTGCTGACATCCTATCCTACTTGATCACAATGAACTGCTTGCTCATGTAGAACTTTTCTGAATCAGGCCAGGCCAGTTCCTTGATAGCCTGTGTCAGTTTGAGTTCGTCCTGGTTATCTACCATGACGGCGACTGTTTGCGGAACATTGTTGATTCTGCTGTAAACGATCTTGATCCAATCAGGCCCCGGACTCAACTTCAGCTTGGCGATGGCAGTCTTGATCTTCTCACGCATCCCTTTCAAATCCACCTGATCCCCCCGAGTCAAAATGTCGCCCATGATCATCTCACGCTTGCCGTTTGCCAGTTCCACTGGCTCAACGGTCTGATGAGGATCAGCGGAGTTCATGAAGCTCTTGTACACAACATGAAACGTGGTCAGCATGAAGTTCAATTGGGCATCTTTGATGGCTGCCTGCTCATCCTTTCCAAGGCCCGCCACGTATTCGATAATCTCTTTGTTGCCAAGCACTGTGATCTTGAATTCTACTTCGCTCAGTACGCCATCTTTCTGCTTCTTTGTGTCGTAAATCTTGATGCTCAACCTCACGTCATTTGAGGCTAGACCGACCCCACGATTATCAATAACGATCTGCTTTTCCCCATGCCCTTCCAGCCAATGGACAAAGAACTCTTCCAGTTCAGTTTCAGTTCTCGTCACTGTTGGCGCAATGGTTGCTTGACCTCGGCGCTGACAACCCATGAATGCAAGCACCATCAACAGTAAGGTAAACAGTTTCATTTGCTGAACTCCGAAGCTTATTCCAACATACTGACCTCGACATCATTATTGAACTCTCTGCAAGATGCCATTTCGGCAGCACCAGCCCCTTCGATCTCAAGAATAGCATACTATCACCACGATTCCATCGCCCTAACCCATTATCCCCCTTGCACTAACAATCTAGTACGCTCTCCCCGGCATACCGTTTGCTCATAAAAGTCTCCGTCACAAAATCCGTAGCTGTAAGCCGTTAGCTGTCAGCTGTCAGCTGTCAGCTGTCAGCTGTTAGCTCGCAATCCAGGAGATCGACGCAATGAATTTGAAGCCTCTCGGCGACCGCATCGTGGTTCAGCGCCAGGAAGCCGGCGAGAAGACCAAGGGTGGCATCATCCTCCCCGATTCCGCCAAAGAAAAGCCCCAGATGGGTACCATCCTCGCCGTCGGTGATGGCAAGGTTCTCAAGGATGGCAAACGCCAGGCCCTCCAGCTGAAGAAGGGTGACACCGTCCTCTTCACCAGCTACGCCGGCGACGAATTCAAGCTCGATGGCGACAAGGTACTGCTGATGCGAGAAGAAGATGTGCTGGCGGTCGTTGAGTAATCTCAAAACCCAAGGAGGAATGATGGCTACTCTAGCTGAATTGTTGAATGCGGTTTCGCAGGTAAAACAAAACCCTGTGAAGAGCCCGTTACAACAGTTGGTTGAAAGAGTGGAGGAAGACAAGCGTCGGCAAGCTGCTCGAAACGTCGAGATTGGAAGTGCCGGAGAGAGCCATGTTGGCTTAGCACTTCGTCTCAATGGTTATCAGGTCACTATTGATACCAAAGGACCAGGCTGCACCGATGTAGTCGCTGTAAAAAACACTCATCGGATGTTGATCCAAGTAAAAACATCCGAGCATCCCAATCTTCCTGCATGCCTCACTGGTGAGGAAGAGATAGCACTAAAGGCGCGTGCCAAACGGCAAGGATGCAATGCATATGAAGCTACTTTACAACTTAACAACGCACTCGAACCACTGGGTCAAATAAGCTGGCGAGAACTCAGCTAATTTCACCCAACTACACCGGAGACACTCAAGAATGTCAGCCAAAATGATCGCCTTCGACCAGGAAGCCCGTGATGCCCTTCGTCGGGGCGTTTCGAAACTCGCCCGGGCCGTCAAGGTCACCCTCGGACCCAAAGGCCGTAACGTCATCCTCCAGAAGTCCTTCGGCTCCCCCACCGTCACTAAGGACGGCGTGACGGTCGCCAAGGAAATCGAGCTCGAAGACAAGTACGAGAACATGGGCGCCCGCATGGTGCGTGAAGTCGCCAGCAAGACCAACGATGTCGCAGGCGATGGTACCACCACCGCCACCGTCCTCGCTGAAGCCATCTTCAACGAAGGCATCAAGTCGGTCGTCGCAGGCGTCAACCCCATGCTCATGAAGCGTGGCATCGAGAAGGCTGTTGAAGACATCACTGCCAAGCTCAAGAGCATGAGCATTGCTGTCAACGTCAACGCTAAGAAGGACGTCGCCAACGTCGCCTCCGTCGCTTCCAACCAGGACACCGAGATCGGCAACAAGATTGCTGAAGCGATGGCCAAGGTCGGCAAGGATGGCGTCATCACCGTCGAAGAAGGCAAGACGCTGACCACCGAACTCGAGTTCGTCGAAGGCATGCAGTTCGATCGTGGCTACGCTTCCCCCTACTTCGTGACCGATTCCACTCGCATGGAAGCTATCCTCGAAGATCCCTACGTTCTGATCAACGAAAAGAAGATCAGCAACATCAAGGACATGATTCCGCTGCTGGAAAAGGTTGCCCAGAGTGGCCGTCCTCTGCTCATCATCGCTGAAGAAGTCGATGGCGAAGCACTCGCAACCCTCGTGGTCAACAAGCTGCGTGGCACCTTCAAGTGCGCTGCTGTCAAAGCCCCTGGCTATGGCGACCGCCGCAAGGCCATGCTCGAAGACATCGCCATCCT
>DAOMFV010000028.1:0-48890 GCA_035430005.1 Gemmatales bacterium | reverse complement strand
GCCAGGGCTGTTTTGAATAAGACCTCATCAGCTTGAAACACTACACTAGCGAGGGTGGACCTTGCGATTGCATGCGCCCCCTCGCCAGCGCGTCGGGTAGTTATTTATTCTTCTTCACCGTCCTTGATGATGACATCCTTGAAGAGGGAGATGGCCACCACATCATCGCTGCGAACGAGGATATGTTTGCGGTTGGCTTTGATGCCACTGAGCTTGGAGGCGACGATGTAGTTTTCCCTGGTTGTGGGGCTGTCGCGGAGGTCGTGAAGGTCGGCATCTTCCAGCACATAATGGTGCGAATCAATAGCAATGAGTTTGCCCAGGCAAACGTAGTGGCTGTTCAAATCGAGCACAACTTTGTGCCGAAGATAGGTCTCCAGTGTTTCCATTGAAACTCCTTTGGCAACGCTGCACAGAATAGCCTACAGTTAATATCGTATGCTTCATCTGCACTATTCGCCCGCAAGTGGAACGTGATTGGCATGGAAAGGCCGGTATGTCGGTAGTTGAACGGATCATCGATCACCCCGAGGCGCTAGCTCTGGCGGTAGACCATCTTGCCCAGGCCCGGGTGATCGGCTTCGATACCGAGTTCGTCGGGGAACAGTCGTTCCATCCTGAACTCTGTCTGATTCAGATAGCGAGCGCCGACCGGCTTTACCTCATTGATCCGCAATCATGTGGCGACCTCTCCGCCTTCTGGGAACTGATGATCTCCGGGCAAGTCGAAGTGGTTGTTCACGCCGGTAGAGAAGAGATTCGGCAGTGCATCCGAGCTAAGGGAGTCGGGCCGAAGCGTTGTTTTGATGTGCAAATCGCAGCAGGGATGCTGGGGTTGGGGTATCCGCTGGGGCATGCTTCGCTTGTGAATCAACTGCTTGGAGCTAACCTTTCCAAGACGGAGACGCTCACCGATTGGCGGACACGGCCCCTCACTCCGCAGCAGATTCGTTATGCCTACGACGATGTACGGTTTCTGCTTCCCCTCTATGAGCGGATGAAGGCGAAGCTGGAAAAGTTGAAGCGGCTCGATTGGGCAGAAGAAGAGTTTGCCCGATTGGCGATCATCGCAGCTGACGAGGCACCGAACAATCTGGAACGCTGGCGGAAGGTGAAGGGGACGTCCTCGCTGCATCCGAGGCAATTAGCGGTGCTGCGGGAGATCTTCGCCTGGAGACAGGAACGGGCCGAGGTGCTCGACAGACCGGCCCGAACGCTGATCCGTGATGAGATCATGGTCGATATCATCAAGCGCGATCCGAAGACGACGGCCGATTTGCAGGGAATGCGCGGTCTGGGCGTAGCCCGACGTGACTTGGAAGGGTTGATCGCAGCTATCGAGCGGGGCAGGCGTACGCCGAACGATCAGTGGCCGAAGTCGTCACCCAAGGATGTTGATCCGCCACAACTGGCGGTACTGGTGGATTTCCTGCAAGTGGTTATGGGACATGTTTCGCTGCAGATGAAATTATCTGCCAGCTTGATCTGCACCATGAGCGATCTGCGCTATCTCATTAAGCGGGCCCTCGGAGACAAAGTCTCGGCGCAAGTATCTCTGCTCAATGAAGGTTGGAGGAGTAAGCACATTCGGCCATTACTGGAGGCTGTACTCAAGGGGGAGTATGCCCTTCGGGTGGGGAAACTGCATGGAATGGCACCACTTCAATTTGCTGGACTGACCGTGCCGGAAGCCTTGACGGAAAGCGTTGAAGAGGGAGATTGATTAGGAGCCAGGAGGTATTGATTTGTATTATTCTGACTACTTGCCCCTAGCTCCTGGCTTCTATTCTCTTGACCTTCGCCTGTTCCAAGACTCTAATACACTTCCTACTTCCTCCGCCTGCTTGTGAGGTTTGACATGTCTCTCCATAATCGTCGTGAGTTCCTGCGTGATAGTTCTTTGCTAGCTGCGGCATCGCTTTCTTTAGGTCAACTGACTTACGCTCAGGATGACAAGAAGAAGAAAGAAAAGAAGATCGTGGCGAAGGTCTCGCCGAATGAACGCATCCGGGTGGCGGTCATCGGCTTCAATGGTCGGGGCATGGATCACATCAAAGGCTTTGGGGACTTGCCCGAAACGGAAATCGTGATGCTTTGCGATCCTGATTCGCGCATCGTCGAGAAGGGCATCAAGGGTGTTAAGGAAATGCAGGAGAAGGAACCAGGCTATGTTCAAGACCTGCGGCGCATCATGGACGACAAGTCTATCGATGCTGTCTCCATAGCGACGCCGAACCATTGGCATGCCCTGGCTGCAATCTGGGCGATCCAGGCTGGTAAAGATGTGTATGTAGAAAAGCCGGTCAGCCACAATGTCAGCGAAGGCCGACGGATTGTCGAGGTGGCCCGCAAGAATAACAAGATTGTGCAGTGTGGCACGCAGAGCCGATCCAACGAGGGTATGCAGCAGGTGATGGAGTTCCTCCATGCCGGCAAGATCGGCGCCGTGAAGGTGGCTTATGGCCTGTGCTACAAGCCTCGTGGCAGCATCGGCATCACGACCAGCCCCTACGCGGTGCCGGAGAAGTTCGATTACAACCTGTGGTGCGGCCCGGCACCGATGGACCCGGTGATGCGTACCGGCATCCATTACAACTGGCACTGGTTCTGGAACACGGGTAACGGCGACCTGGGTAACCAGGGCATCCACGAGATGGACAAGGCTCGCTGGGGTCTCAATCTCAAGTCGCTGCCCGATGCCGTTTGGAGCATGGGTGGCCGTGTCGGCTACGTTGATTCGGCTGAAACGGCCAACACTCAGCTTTGCATCTTCAACTATGCCAAGGAAGGGTGCAGGCTCTTCTTCGAAGTGCGGGGACTGAAGACCGACGACTACAAAGGTTCCAAGATCGGCAACATCTGGGTTGGTCCCGATGGTTACGTCGTCAGTAACAGCTACTCGGCAGGCATCGCCTATCGCCCCAATGGCGAGAAGATTGTTGAGTTCAAGGGAGGTGGCAGCCATTACGCAAACTTCGTCAAAGCGGTGAAGAGCCGGAAGGTCAGCGATTTGACTGCGGATATCGAAGAAGGACACCTTTCCAGCGCCTTGTGTCATCTGGGCAACATCAGCTATCGCCTGGGTCACATCGCCAGTCCGGAAGAGATGGCCAAGACGATTGATAACCCCAAGAGTCTGGGCATGTGTGACGAGGGCTGCGACGCCGTTGCCCGCATGAAGAAGCACCTGGAAGACAACAAGGTCGATCTGGCCGGGAAGTTCCACATCGGCAAGCCGCTGCAACTGGATGCTGCCAACGAGCGCTTCAAGGACGATAAGGAAGCGAATGCGATGCTGACGAGGGAGTATCGCAAGGGTTTCGAGGTGCCGAGCAAGGCGTAGAGTACATGTCATCGCCATGACCGAGCAGGAACAACAATTGGTTCGCCAGATCAAGGATGCCTTTGCCGGGGTAACTCTTGGCAAAGGCATTGGTCTTTGGGAAGGGAATGGGCTCGACGATTACGCAGACGATGCCACCATGAGCGAATATCGGCAAAAGGACGAGAGGATCAACTGGTTAGCTATTCCAGTGGATGATCTCAACTTTTGTCATAGCAGTTTGTCGTACCTGGATGCTGAAGGGATGCGTTTTCTTCTGCCTGCCTATCTAGTGGCCGATCTTGAAGGCACTTTGACAAGCGTCGAGATCATATGGCATCTGGGTTATCAGTTAGACACTATGAAACTTTGTTTTGAAATACTTTCACCGGCCCAACGTGGTGTCATTCGAGAGCATTTGTTGCTACGTCGGGCCAACCCTCATTATGAGTTTCATTATCCCCTGATTGAATCAGCATTGAGCGTCTTTCAGGGATGATTGGTGTGAAAGAGAAGGGTGCAAGTTCACGGCTCCCCCTCACCCCCGGCCCCTCTCCCTCCAGGGGAGAGGGGAGAAAAGAGGGCATCTAGGACTGCCGCTTTTGAACGCAGCTTCTCCATCACTTTACTAGTGTCAGTTTCCTCCGCAAACAACGTCAACACCGGATGACCTTGTTCGATATTCGTTGCCGGTGCAGGGACATCCGCATACTCCGGAGTCGTCCACAGATCATTTGATCTGGGTGTAGACCAGGGGCCGTCGTTGGGGACTTGGATGGGGTGCGGAGCGAAATAGATGGCCTTGCCGATGATCAGCCCCAGTTCCGCGCGGCTTAACATGCGTGCGGGTTGACCAAACGCCTGGGCATGTTGATCGAGAAAGGGAATGCCGCTCGTTAGTTCAAGTACCTCTATCGACGCGGTGTACCGGGGATTCACTTCCAGAAGGTAGAGTTCGTCTTCGTGCAAGATCATGTCGACGCCGAACAAACCGTTGAGAGCGGGATCGAGGGCGAAGAGTTGTTGGCCCAGGGCTTCCAGTTCTTCAAGATGATTCTTAGTCAGGATGTAATCGTGGCAGGGGTCAGATGTACTCATCTGCCCCCTGCTTTTCGCTGATGTGTTGCTGGCATGCAGGGGGCCGCGGAGTACCGCTGACCCCTGCCACATCGGTAGGCTCATACTGCCGCAGTAGGTGAAAGGGGTGGGGGCGTGGAGGAAGTCAACGCCGATCAGTTGCTGAGTGACACCGAGGCAGTGAACCTTCTCGCCGAGACGAACATAGACCACGGCCAGGCTGGGGCCGGCGAGAAACTCTTCCACAAAGTGCTCATCTGGCAGATTGGAATCGGGCTTCCATCGAATAATCCCCCGCCCGCCGGCGCTGGAGATGGGTTTCCTCAGCCAGTGGCCATCTTGAGGGAGTTGCATCCAGGCGTGGCGTGGCCGCTTCAGGCCCGACTGATCGGCAACGATATCGAAATAGAGGGGATTGCGGAGGGAGTTGCCATGCTGTGGATCGGTATGAAGGTAACCCCACACGGGCCGCTGCTGCTGTAGTGCCAGATAGACCGAGGGATGATTCTCGATGCCGCCGGTGTAGAGCAGGGGAATGTCAGAGGGGTACTTCGCCAGCCGTTTGACGAGACCGTGTGGATAGTCTTTGATGGGAAGTACTTCAACCGCTGCGATGGTCGTGAGATCGGTATCGCCGAAGAGATCAACACAGATCGGTTCATACCCGGCGCGTTTGGCGGAGTAGGCCATCGCCCGGGTGCTGGGACCAATGAGGAGGAGTTGAGGGGGTCTCACTGGGAAGGTCTCAGCCAGTAGCCTTGCTTCTTGATGGCGACGAGGCGTTCCAGCGGGCTGGCTTCTGGCTTGGTCTCTGGTTCTTCAGGACAGCGGCCAACACGGATGAACTTGCCAATGCTCACCCAGGCGTTTGCATCGTGATCGTGCTGCCAGTCGGGTTTCTTGACCAGCAGGTCTACCAGATACTCGTCACCAATCGGAGCAAGCTCCCGCTCGGAAGGCATGCAAGCGATAATTGACAGGATGTTAAAGAGAAGCAGTGGCAGCAGCACGAAGCTCAAGACATTTCTGGTATCTGCGCTGTCTGCCATGAGGGAGAAATACAAGCTCACTCCGGTAGCGGAGCTGAGAAGCAAGCTGATGGTCACCTTGAACCATTTCATTCCAAAATCAGCTTGTGTTTGGGGCATGACCAGCACCGGCGAAAGGTGGCACTCCATCTGTCATACCCTGATGGGCGGGGTTATGCAACAGGTATTCAAATCAATGATAACAAAAGGCAGCAGGTAGAATTATCGAAGTGAACAGCATGGGGCCTCACCATTGATAAGGTCTATCTCGCCCCGTTGGGGCTTGGAATCATGCATAAGAAACATACCCAGGGCTGCGCCCTGGGCTATCCTCTCTTGGCCCGTTGGGCCTTAAATCATGACCTCAACTCGGTCCGTTACTTGACCCCTTTCACCTGGTAATACTCAAAGAACCCGATCATCATTTCGTGCCAAGTCTGGTCGCCCCAGACGACTCGTTTGGTCGGGTCGGGGTTGTTTGGGTTCCCTTTGGAGTTATCGAAGTGAGCGGTGCAGATCATCTTCGATCCTTTAGGAATCAGTTTCGGCTCTTTGAGAATGAAACCCTGTTGCCAGTTGAAATCGTAGTGGGGGACATTGAGCAGGACTTCTTCCTTGCCGCCGGGGTAGCGGAGCCGGAACTCGAAACTCTTGCCGCGCAGGTGCATGTGAGGGGCCATGGAGAGCAGCATGACTGGCTGATCAAAGTCAAAGTCGGCGACGACCTTGTGAGCTGAATCATTAGGTGGAATCTGGAACGTCCAATTGATTGCGGCATCACCGGTGATGATGTGCTTGGGCTTCGTCTTGGCGTAGCTGATTCCCAGAGTGGAACGATCGACGCCTGCCTTGCCGTTGGGGGTGTAGTGAATCTCGAAGGCAAGTTGCGACCCCTTGGGGATGAGCTTGGCCTGGCCCTCAGGCAGCACAAAAGCCTGATCGCCCGGCACGAAGCCGACAAGCTGTTCGGGGATATCCGGATTGGCGAAGAAGAGTATCGGGTTGCCGACGCCTTCCAGCACCTTGAGCTTCTGACCGGGTCTAAGGATGTAGACGATGATGTGATGAACCACACCACGGTAGCCCGGCCGCACTTCAGCAGCCTGCACATAGCGGTCTTCGGTGAAGGGCTTGCCCACGAACAGATGCTTGTAGGGAATGCCGGCTTGGGGAGCCTGGGCCGGCACTTGCACTTCTTCGTTCATGGTGATGATCTCATCGGGCTGGCCGATGCCCCAGCCTTGCACGAACTGTCTGGGGGCGGGCAGATCAGCCTTATTGCCTTCGGGACAGCCCTGATCGATCCAGTTGAGGAGCGTTTGTTTATCCTCGGCTGGCAGTCGGCGATCATTGGCGAATTGGCCATGCTGGGGATCAGCCAGCCAGGGAGGCATGATGTTGTCAGTCACTACTTCACGGATCGCCCCGGACCAGGCAAGCGCATCCTGATAGGTATTCAACTGGAACGGCCCCACCTCGCCGGCCCGATGGCAGTATTGGCAATGGTTCTGGATGATGCGGGAGACTTGTTTGCTGTAGGTGATAGTTGGCGCATCGGTCTTGGGTGCCTGCTTCTTTCCTTCACGATTGATGGGGCAGCCCACGACCTTTGTGGAGGAGCGAACCACTTCTTTGTCAGCCAACACTGCCTTGAGGGCGTCTCGTAGATCGTTGCTGGTGGGTTGTGGCCGCTTGACGCTGCGTTCGAACTGGTCATCGATTCTGCCTTGATAGCGTACCGTTCTGCTGCCATCCAGAACGTAAGCCGTGGGCAGCCGTTCGGCATGGAACCGCTCGGCGATGATGCCTGAAGTATCCTGAAGCATCGGGAAGGTGATCTCAAACTCTTTGACGTGCTTGGCGAGAGTTTCCCTCGTCTCGTGAGCATTACTATCGATACCAACTAGGATCACCCCCAGAGAACGGTACTCCTTCTCCAAGGCGAGCAGTGTGGGGACAAACGCATTGCTGACCGGGCATTCGGTGCCAAGGAAGACGACGACCACGGCTTTCGCCTCGCGGCCTTGTTCGAGCAGCGACCAGGTCTTGCCAGTGACGACGTCAGGCAGCGACAGTTCGGTGATCCGAGTGCCAAGCGGTGGTTCGGTTGCTGAGACCGGCATGACAGCGATCAACAGTAAAAGGCATAAGAAATGACGCAGCATGGCTATTTCCTCTTGATCGGCTTCTTGACGGGCTGTAGCAGCCGTTCGATGATTTTGGTAAGTGATTTGGCGTGGCGGGTGGGGCTGGTATCGGGGCGAATCGCCTGCCGCCACCAAAGGCCATCGAATAGGGCAATGATCAACTCTGCGGTAAGTACGGGATGGAGAGTAGTATCAATCGTTTTCTTGCTCTGTTCCTGCCGGATCGCCTCAGCGAGGGCAGCGACGGTGACCTCAAAGCTCTGATCGACCATCTTGGCCACCGCCTTGTTGCGGAACGCCTCAGCGGTGATCTCCGCATTGAGGGCATGCCTGCGAGGGTTGTTCAGTGTCGTCAGCGCCTGCTTGATGATGTGCTTGAGGCCGGTGACCAGGTCGTCCTGTTCGGAGATGAGGTGGATGAGCTGGATGGATTGTTCCTGCTCCGCCTCGACCATGGCCCGGATGATGTCGTTCTTGCTGCGGAAGTAGCGGTAGACCGAGCCGGGGCTCATCTGCACGGCCCGGCAAATGTCGTCGATCGACGTCTGATGGAAGCCCTGCTTGGAAAAGCATGTTACCGCAGCATCGAGAATTTCCTGCTTACGGAGGTCGCTGATGCGGGACATAGCTGCCTGGGGTAAAAGTGAACGATCGTTCGCATTTTATCGGACGGTGCGGTGTTGTCAATGCAATTGTATGGATCGGTGACCGTGGCAGGTCTTTGTTGGGCAAGCTGTGCGTGCCTCTCAGGGGCATGACGTGCTACACGATAAATGAAACCACCCCGTGATCATTGTGATGGGTGCCTTTCATTGGGAGGCAGGCACAGCGTGCCCTACTTCTACTCTCCTACTTCTTCACAAAGAAGGCTCCGCCTTTGACTTCCTGCACCAGCGTCCAGTTGGGGGAAGTTCGCAACCAGGCGGCGAACTTGCTCTTAGGGTGAACGAGGGCGAGGTTGATGCCATACTGCTTGCCCCACTGGGTCATCCAGTATTCCTGCTTGTCTTTTTCTTCAGGCGTGAGGATGGTGGGGGCGTCGGGATCGGGGTTCTTGGGTTTGTCCGCGGGGCGGTCTCGGATGGCGTCGAGATAATCGAGCAGGAACGCTTCGCCGTAGAGTTCGCAGCGGTCGTCCACGAAGACCTTGAGTTCCGGCACATAACGAATGACCATGCCCGCCAGGCGATCTTCGTTGAACAGTTTGACGCCAGGCTTCTTCGCCTGTTCCTTCATGGCCGGGATCAGTTCCAACGGCCACCAGTCTTTGTCGAGTTCGACGAAGCGTAAGCCGGTGAGAGGTACCGCCAGGATGAGCAGCGGAAAGAGCCGGGCGGCGATGAGGCCCCAAAGCGGTTCCTTCGGATCGTCGGTCTTTGGAGCTACATAAAGATCGCTTCGCTTCGCCAGCCACTGCGTCCATCGGCAGTAGGGCAGCATGTCTATAATGGCGATCATCGCTACCAGCGAAAAGAGGGGAGCATGACGGATGCGCGAGCAGCCAAGGTAGAGCCAGACGAGGGGGATCAGCCACATCACACGAGGTCGATGTTTCGGGAAAGTTCCGAGGAGTATGAAGAAGTAAAGTACCGCTTCGCCGATGACGGTGATGCCGACAGCGCTGAACGGATCGAGCGGGGCGTGTTCGACGATGATCTTGGGGAGGTCGGCCTTCATGATGAGCAGCCACATCTTCATGTAGTCGTAGCCGTACGGGTTGACGAGGAAGAACGCGGTGGCGAGGACGCACAGGCCGAGGAGCCAGCCAACGGTCTTCCATGAATTGATGGGGGAGGGCCAGCCAAGCAGCCAGTAGACACCCCAGCCGAAGAAGACGATGCCGAGAGTTCCCCAACCGCCGAGGACGCCTCCATGGATGTTGGCCCAGAGGCAGAACAGCGGGACGATCCAGAGGAGTTGGAGTTTGCGGAGGCGTCCCGCTTCGACATCAGTGAGGATGGCGACGAGAATGCACATCCCCGCCATCGTGACCAGGTGTGGCCGGGCGTGGAAGTGATGGCAGCATTCAAAGAAGGTGAGCGAGCCAATCAGCAGAGCAAGGATAGGGTGGCAGCCAAACCGTACTGCTCGCCCGATGAGCCAGCCAAACATGCTGGCAAACAGGGCGACGGTGGCCCAGAAGATGCCATCATAGCCGGCCCAGGCATAGAGCTTGGCCATCGCCACTTCGCCGAGCCACTGGAAGGGGATCCAGAACTCTCCCGCTTTGGTGTGGCTGAACGGATCCTGGGTGAACCAGCCATCGCTCTGCAACCTCTCGCCGACGACCGGATGCCAGAGGCAGCAAGAGTCTCGAAACAACCCGCCACTTTCGGTGATGGTGAGGATGAGGACGACGAGTAGCGCTCCGCCGATTTCAGCCAGCCAGGCGTAGTGGGCGAGGCCGTGCGGTGGGGGGATGAAGGGCTTCTTCTCCCGTTTTGCCGAGAGATCCAGAGGGCGAGGGGTTTCAGTCGTGGGCGAGGACATCAGGCTCTACTAGCTCCTATCTTCTAGCTCCTGGCTACTTACCACTATAGCTCTCAGTTCCCAAGAATCCTAAGTTGATAGAGAGAAAGCACTGACTGAAGGAGAGACCTTGAGCACGCCCGCAACGGAACCACGAGTGAAAGAAGCACGAATAGAACGACAAACCACCGCCAAGACCCTCGGCCAAATCTGGGGCCTCGTCGGCCTTGCTGCTCTGTTCGGCATGGGTGGGTATCGGCTGCTGAAAAAGGGTTACCTGTTGACTTCCGCAACCATTGCAGCACGCCCCGGCTATGAAGGAAATTGGTTTGATTGGGCTTGTTATGGAATAAAGAGCTTTCTCAGCTCACTATTCAATACAAACGGGAACGAACCTACAGTGCTTCACGGCATACCAATTACGGCGTTCGACTGGTTCCTCTTTGGCCTCATCATTCTGCTGGGCGTGGGGAAAGGCTACGCCATCTTCTACCGTAAGATGGTGCCCCGCACGCTGGCTCGCTGTCGCACTGCTCTGGGTGAGACGGGCTGGAGCATGGATTACGTGCTCGCCCCGTTCTGTATGCTGAGCTTGTATCGACCGTGGAAGAGGAAACATGCCATTCTGAGCTGGATCGTGGTGCCGGTGATGGTGATGCTGGCAGTGAGCTTTATCTTGTGGGTGCCCGATTCGGTGTTTAAGGCAGCGGTCGATTGGGCTGTTGGCGGGGCGCTCGCCTTTGCGGCACTGCTGTATGTGTTCAACCTGTTACGACTTCTCGGTTGGCTGGCGACGGGGGCGAAGTTCGAGAAGCATCCGTTCCCGGCGAATGCGGATTAAGGTCTTAGTGTTCCTTTGCGTCTTCGTGGTTAATGAATTGAACCACGAAGACACAAAGTTCCACAGAGAGGTACAGAGAAGATGCTGCGATTAGGAGTCAATATCGATCACGTCGCTACCATCCGCCAGGCTCGGCGGGGGCGGGAGCCTGACCCGGTTTGGGCGGCGGTGCAGGCTCAGCTCGGCGGGGCGGATGGCATCACCATCCACCTGCGCGAAGATCGCCGGCATATTCAGGATGATGATGTACTGCGGCTGCGACAGGCAGTGCCGGGGCGATTGAATCTGGAACTGGCCTGTGTGCCGGAGATCATCACTATCGCTTGCAAGGCCAAGCCCGACTATGCGACATTGGTGCCGGAAAAGCGGGCGGAACTGACGACCGAGGGTGGGCTCGATGTGGTGGCCAATCTCAAA
The DNA here is from genome assembly GCA_035430005.1 of Gemmatales bacterium. GTDB lineage: Bacteria > Planctomycetota > Planctomycetia > Gemmatales > HRBIN36 > JAEUIE01. Next base: position 37,589 of record DAOMFV010000028.1, on the reverse strand, counting down.
GCGGTGGAGCCATCGGTCAAAGCGCTGCAGGCAGCGGGCATCGGCGTATCGCTGTTCATTGATGCTGATCCCAAGCAGGTGGCGATCAGCAAGCAGTTGGGGGTGGAGGCCATCGAGTTTCATACGGGTCAGTATGCCGATGCGACCAGCGCCTCAGGGGTGGCCCATGAATTGGCTCGTCTGAAGGCAGCGTGCATCCAGGCCCATCAAGCGGAACTGCATGTGCATCTGGGACATGGGCTGAACTATTTGAACGTGCAAGCAGTGGCGGCGTTGCCTCATGCGGAGGAGCTCAACATTGGCCACAGTATTGTGGCGAGAGCCGTGATGGTGGGCATGGAACGAGCGGTAAGGGAGATGAAGGAGTTGATGAGGATTGGAGTGTAGTATTCAATTTGCGAGCGTCAGGGCGTTAGCCCGACGTGTGCATGAAGATTGACAGCGCACACGTCGGCCTTACGGCACGACGCTCGCTACAGAGTCAAATCTACTTCATCATCTCATCTATCGTTCCCGAGGTGATCGAATGATACCCCGGTCTGGCTTTGGCGTAGATCGCCTTTGCTCGCTCTTTTCCTTCGGGGGTCTTGAGCAGCGCCTCGAAGAGGGGTTTGACATACTTGCGGCGGCCCTGGCCAATGAGGAACGATTCGAGACGGGGGTAGGCCGGCTCATACTTCGCCCGGATGGCCATCTCCAGCCATTGGCAGAGGACTTCGTTGTTGCCGGTCTGGGTGAGATGGTGGGCGTCGTCCAATTCTTTCAGCTTGCCGGCTGAAATGTTCTCCGGCAGAGCCCGCAGGAAGTAGAGCCATTCCTGGGTCGACCATTTCTTGGCGGGCAGGGCGTCAGCAGCGAGCGTACCGGCTGCGAAGGACTTGGCTTGCTTCTCTGCAGAACTGAGGGCGGCGGAGACGACAGCGGGGATGCCTGCGGGCAAACCGGGCTTGTTGATCCACTCTTCAAGCGGAAACGCCTTGGCCAGTGCGGGGTCTTTGTCGAGAAGTTCCTTCTTCAGATAGGCAACGAAGACGGGTGTCGTCACGCTCTGGAAGGAATGCTGGGCGAACCAGCCTTTGAGGAAGGCATCGAAGCGGTCCCGACCGATGAGCTTTTCCAGATGCAGCAGGAACAGAAAGCCCTTCTCATAGGGAATATCGGTGACATTATCATCGGGATCGACGCCATCCAGATTGATGTGCAGCACCTGTTCGTTGGGTTTCATGGTCTTCATCGACTTTTCCAACTCGCCCCGACCGATCTGGGCTTCCATCTCGGCCCGTTCCTTGCCGTAGACTTTCTCAAGAATGCGGCGTTCGAGATAGACGGTGAAGCCTTCGTTGAGCCAGAAGTCGCGCCAGGTGGCGTTGGTGACAAGGTTGCCCGACCACGAATGGGCCATCTCATGGGCGATCAGTGAGACCAGGCTCTTGTCGCCGGCCAGCACGGTCGGGGTGGCGAAGGTCATGCGTGGGTTTTCCATACCGCCGAACGGGAAGCTGGGGGGCAGGACGAGCACATCGTAACGATCCCAGCGGTAGGGGCCGTACATGCTTTCGACCGCTTCAAGCATCAGTTCCATGTCTTCGAACTCTTTGGCAGCCTTGGCGACGACGCTTGGTTCGGCCCAGATGCCGGTACGTTTGCCGATGGGCTGGAACCTGATGTCTCCGACGGCGAGGGCGAGGAGGTAGGCGGGGATGGGCTGCTTCATGTCGAAATAGAACCTGCCAACAGCTTTGCTTTCCGAACGTCGGGCACTCATCACCGGCTGCAACGTCTCGCTGGGTGTTTGAATCACCGCATGGTAGGTGAAGCGGACGTCGGGCGTATCCTGCACCGGAATCCAGCTACGGGCATTGATGGCTTGTGACTGTGTGAAGAGGAACGGGTGTTTTTTATCAGCGGTCTGAGCGGGGCTGAGCCATTGGAGGCCAGCTGCTTCGGGGCTGGTGGTGTAGTGAATGCGTACAGAATGAACGTGTTCGGGCACGGGAATCCGCAGGGCGCTGCCGAAGATGGGGACTTCCTTATCGAGTTGATGTTGGACTGTCGTAAAATCCTTTCCATCGGTGCTGACTTCGCATTTCTCGATGTATAGCTTGCGGGTATCTAGCACCAGTTCCTTGGGCAACTGGCCTTCCATCGTCTTCAGTTTGTGGACGACGTGGCCGTGGAGTTGTTTCTTGTCGAAATCGACGGTGAGGTCGAGGTCGAGATGTTCGGTGCGGAGTTGTTCGGGGTTGGAGAAAGAGTGGGGATCGAGCCGGGCTGGTGGTTGAAGCAACAGCGAAAGCAGAATCGAGAGCATGGGGGATACTCAGAGGTTACTTTGGGGTAAGATCAGTATATGTTGTGCGGGGAATACTGATATTGTGTCGGGCCTCCTATTGGGAGATCGATAGATGTGGGTATCGTACGAGAATATCTGGCTCTTCTATGTCGGCGGATTGGGGCTGATTTTATTTCTCTACGTCGCTAAAGCAGTTGTCTTGAAATATGTTCGTCAGCCTTCGTCAGCCCTTGCCTACTACCTATTTGCCGTTGGATTGTGTGTGCCGATTGCCTGGGGACTATCACCTGACTGGAATAACTGGAACGTAAGACGGATCTCCAACTATGTTGGTACGCCCATTATCATTGTGACCATTCCACTTATTTCCTTTCTCTTTGATCTCTATCGGAAGACTCAAGGCACTCAGAAAAGCTGGTATTGGAGAATACCTCTGGAAATACTTGTTCTGGTTCCCGTCTGGTTCTACTTCTGGGTATTCTTCGAGTTATTGGTGTTGGGATGGGTGTGGATATGAAATATCGCTCGTGTTACGGCCGGTCCCCTGACTTTGCCACTGGCCCTGACCGAAGGTCGATAGGAAAAATCGAAACGTCTGTCGTCCTCACCACGATATGTGATCTCTCATTGTTCTCTGAGTGATACTCATGCGACTCTTTACCGCCATTGTGATTCCCTCTCCGGTAGCTCAGCAACTGGCAAGACTGCAACCTCTAACTAGTTCGGGAATACGATTGGTGAAAACTGAACAGATCCATCTGACGTTGCATTTCCTGGGGGATACCAGCCTGGCGATTGTTCAGCAGGAGTTGCAGGGTTTTAGCGGGCCAGCTTTCGAGTTGACGATTGATCGTCTCGGCTCGTTTCCAACGGCTGAGCGTTCAACGACACTGTGGGCAGGGTTACAAGAGAGCAAGCCGTTGATGGAACTACACAGTGATATCGAAGCCCGGTTGGTGGCTGCCGGCTATCGGCCCGAGAAGCGGGCGTATCGACCCCACATCACGCTGGCTCGATGCAGTCTGGAAGTGCCTAAGCATGTGATTCAAGACTTTCTGGCCCAGCAATCACTTTTGATACCGATGACCTTTATGGTGCAGGAAGTCGTCTTATTCAGCAGTCGGTTGAGTGAGATGGGGCCGACTTATCAACAAGAGAATGTATATCCTCTGATGAATGGCAACTCTCAGACGCCTTCGAAGAGCCCATCAACGTAGCTCTGAGCATCAAACGCCTCCAGATCATCAATCCCTTCACCGACGCCGATGAACTTGACGGGGAGGTTCAGCTTCTGACGGATAGCAATGATGCTGCCACCCTTGGCGGTGCCATCGAGTTTGGTGAGGACGATACCGGTGCACTTGACGGTCTTGAGGAACTCCTGGGCCTGCACGACGGCGTTCTGCCCCGTCGTGGCGTCGAGGACGAGAATGCTCTCGTGGGGGGCATCGGGGATTTGCCTGCTGACGATCCGCCAGATCTTCTCCAGTTCCTTCATCAAATGGGCCTGCGTGTGAAGTCGACCGGCGGTGTCGATGATGAGGTAATCAGCCTTGCGGGCGATGGCGGCGGCGACAGCATCGTGGGCCACCGAGGCGGGGTCGGCGTTTTGCCCAGCCTTGATGATCTCGCAGCCCAGTCGCTGGCTCCAGATGGTGAGTTGTTCGACCGCAGCGGCACGGAACGTATCGCAGGCGGCGACGATGACCTTGTTCCCCAGCTTCTGCAAGAGATTTGCCAGCTTGGCGATGGAGGTCGTTTTTCCCGAGCCGTTGATGCCGGAGATCATGATGACTGTGGGCGGCGTCGGTTTCTTGATCAGGGCAGTATCGGTGGCGGTCAGGATGTTGACGAGTTCCTTCTTGACGAAGTCCTGTACATCCTTGCCGACTTCCTTATCAAGGAAGGCCTGGCGGACTCGTTCGACGATGTGCGGTGTAGCAGGGCCTACGTCGGCGAGGTAGAGTTTTTCTTCCAACTGGGCGAGGAAGCTCTTGTCCACCCGGCCACGTAGCCCGAACAGGCTGGCCACGCCCGAAAAGGCCTGGCGAGTCTTGGTCAATGCTTTTTTGATACGGTCGAAGAAGCCCATGAAACACCAGAAAAGTAGCTAGGAGATAGGAGCTAGCAGCTAGGAGAATACAGAGTATTGTGGTAACTGAATTCGTGAGAGTTCAGAGCGGAATCTAAGTAACCCCGCAGAAGTCATTAGGTGACACAGACATTCCTGTCTGTGCCTGCCGGGCAGGAATGTCTGGCCCACCACCCAACTACTTCTCCATGAGGACTTAGTTGTTGTCCAGACCGAAGTCTTACGACTTCGGCTACCTTCTACATCATACGGCTGGAGCGGCTTCGGCAGGAGCTTTTGCTTCGTCCATTTTGTTCTTATCGTTAGCGATCTTATCGAGGATACCGTTGACGAAGCCAGGGGACTCTTCGGAGCCGTAGCGTTTGGCGAGTTCAATGGCTTCGTCAAGAACGACTTTGAAGGGCGTCTCGGGGCCATGATAGAGTTCGTAGATGCCCAGCCGAAGGACATTACGATCGACGATGGCCATGCGTTCGACGGACCAGTTGTCAGCGACCTGGCTCAGTCGTTCGTCTATCGCGGACACATCGGCAAGAGTACCCAGATAGAGAGCCTTGCCCAATTCCAGCAGTTCCGGCTCGGCCAGACGTCGGGCGAGGAAGGCCAGAGCATCTTCCTGCGACATACTTTTGTTCTGATCGCGTTGGTAAAGGGCTTGCAGGGCAACTTCACGAGCACGGCTGCGTCGGGCCATTGAGGGTCAACTATCCAAGAGAAGGTAGATAGATCAGGATACAGGAGCCAGAATCCAGGAGCCAGTAGCCAGAATAAGAAATGAAGTCACGAGACCATTGTTACTTCAGAATAGGGATTTGATTATTCTGGCTACTGGCTTCTTACTCCTGGCTCCTAAAGGTTGTTGATTCTTCTGTGCATGTCATCGATGATCCAGTGGAAGACTGTGAGATGGATCGATTCGACGATGCCCATGTCATCGAGGGGGACGTGGAGGTTGTGATTGGCGAGGGTCTTGAGCTTGCCACCTCCGAAGCCGGTGCAGCCGATAGTTTCGATGCCATGCTTGTTGGCCCATTCAACGGCACGGAGAATGTTGGGGCTATTGCCTGAACCGCTGATGGCTACGAGCAGGTCGCCCTTGCTGCCGAGGTTCTTTAGTTGTTCGGAGAAGACCCGATCGAAGCCTTCGTCGTTGCCCCAGGCGAGGATGTAGGGGGTGTTGTCGGTCAGGCTGAGCACCTTGAGGCGTTTCTTGTTGTCATTGTCGAAATCTTCCCGGCGAAGGGTGCATTTGCCAAGGTCTTCGCAGAGGTGTGAAGCGTTGGAGCCGGAACCGCCGTTGCCGATGATGAAGACGAACTTGCCATCCTGGTATCGTTGATGAATGAGGTCAGCGAACTTCTGCATCTGGGCCGGATCGATCTTGAGCAGCTCCTGGGCACTTCGTTCCATGAAGGCTTTGGCATTGAGTGTGACGCCGAGCATATCAGTTCCTCGTGACGGTTCAATTGTCGATGATACATCACGCGGAGCGTGATGGCTACCATCAGGCCAGTGGCGGCCTGCCCAGGCTTCGGCGAATGATGGAAAGCTGCCCCAGGTGCATGGTGGTGTGCAGCCCTACGAACAGCAGCGATTCACCACGATCGGCGAAGAGAGGGGAATCAAAGGGAGGCGGGCTGTTCAACACCTTGGCAGGCAGGTGTTCGATGGTTTTGATGAACAGGTCTCGATGCTCGTCGAAATAGCGAAGCAGATCGCCGGGTTCGCCAAAGTCAGCGACCGTACCCGTAGCGGCGGCACGGGTGGTAGCGAAGCGTTCCTGAAAGCCGGCCGGTAAGTGGGGCAAGGGCTTGGCTTCGAGCCGTTCGAGTTGGGCGCGATCAACGCAGGTCAGATGTCCCACAATCCACGAGGCGTTGTTGGCCCCCAGGCAGGGGCGATGCTGAAACTCTTCGGGTTTCAGGTCATCAAGATAGCGATGAAACATGGTCTTTGACGAACGCAGGCTATAGGCAATCGCTTCCTGCGGGCTGGCGAACATGGCGAGGCTCCGGGTGAACGGCAGTAGGTGTACTAATCAGTATATAAAGCGCGAAGTAGCCAGAAGCCAGAAGCCAGAGAGGTTTGGATTCTCAGTGTTTTGGCTACTGGCTTCTTACTCCTGGATGCTTTTGCTAATACCGCCAGCCGACTTCGAGCATGAGCTTGATCTGTCCGGTGCCGTTATTGTTATCGACGAGGTGGTTGAAATACTCACGCTGCCATTCCACGCGGGTGCCGACGATGAAGTCGTGCGTGCGTTGAGGAAAGATCATGTTGAAGCTACTGCCCAGGAAGAATCCCTGGGTCACTTCAGAGGAATGAAAGTCATTGGGGTTATAGGCAGGAACATCGCCAGGTTGCAGGCCGGTGCGATTGTTGACATCGGTCTTAATGGACGCCTGTCCCCACACGCCACCGACATCGCCACCCCACGAATAGTAAAGACAGTCAAGCCAAGTGGAGTGCCAGTAGAATTCTCGGCCAAAGGCGATACGGGCTTCGGTGCGGGACAGTTCGCGGACTCCTAGAGAAGTCGTTGAAGTAACCTGAGTGGGAATGCCGTTTCGAGTCACAGTGATCGTCCCCGTACGAACGATGACGCTGTTGCTTGGATCATCGCCGCGATTGTACTGATAGCCCAAGCCGAGGTCACCATACCAGGCGGAGCTGTGATCAGCGTTGTAATAGAAGCTGCGAACACCGCCATCCACCCCGGCCCCGCCGGCCAGCACTTTCGAAAGCGAACCTGTTCCTTCGACGACTGCTCCGAACGGACGAACATAGAATTCAAATGGACTGAAAAGCGAATAAGGAGGTCCACCGGGAGGAAAGTCAGTGCGGGGATCAAGTTGTATGGTTACCGGGCCGGAGGGTAGCGGGGCCTTAAGTGGATCGTTCAAAAAGGTGTTGAACTGGCCGGGCGTTGGCGGGGTGGGGGCAGGCTGCTCGGGAGTAGTCGTCGGAGCAGGCGTTTGCGCAAAACTGCTGACTGCTGAGCAGGCGACGAATACCAGCACCAGGCTCAATCGATGGATGGAATTCACGTTCGACTCTCCCCCGTCCGTGCGCCTGCACCGCGTCCTCTTAATGGCGCACCTACCATTATTATCGGCTGAATCTGTAGCGGTAATCAGCGATTTAACGACTGTATGGGCTGATTAGCTTACCTGGTTTACTGAAGTCACAGTGAATCGGGAGGGCGAGGCTCCTTCCGAGCTGTTTTTGTCTTTGCTTACAACTCGACAGGAACCTCGCCCTCCCAACTTACATGGAATGCTACGGATATAGAATAGAGGTAAGCTTCTCTGGAAGGAGAGGGGAGTTTAGCTCGACTGGGCAATCTAGAACATCTCCGCCTGCTGCCGTGTTTCGACCTATACTTCTTCCAGCCCTTTCCCTTCTCATGACGAGGATGTCGAGTGACACCTGCCCCAGCCAAACGACTTTCGCGTCTGGATGCCATCACCACTCACTGGTCACGAGTCGATGATCCGTCGTACTTCGTGCTCCGGTACGAACTGGCGGTTCGCAAGTACCTGGGTTCGTTGCTCAAGAATCCCGATGAAGTGCAGGATGTCATTCACGAGGTGCTGGTGGGCATCCTTAAGCGGGGCCTGGTGCAGATTAAAGACAATGCCGGGCGGTTCCGCGACTATCTCCGCACCTCTCTTCGCCATGCTGTCTTTCAGTATTGGCGCAAGAAGGCCAGGACGGCAGGCGCTGAGTCGGTGCCTGACGATGTAGTAGACGAGCAGCCTTCGGTAGCTGAGGAGATGGATCGAGTCTGGCTCAGCCAGTGGCGCGAGTGCCTGTTAGACCGCACCTGGAAGACCTACAAACACCAGCAGGATCAGGGCAAGATCACCAGCGGTTACTACACCATTTTGAAGCTGGCGGTCGAGAGTCCGGGCATGACCTCTACCGCGCTGGCTGCCCGGGCTGAGGCGGAGCTCCAGCGGCCCATCCGCCCCGATACCTATCGGCAACTGCTTCGCCGGGCTCGTCGCCGGTTCGCTGAGCTGTTACGTGATGAGGTGGCCCGCACGCTGGATGATCCCACACCCGAAGCGCTCGTCGATGAGTTTATTGATCTGGGCATGCTGGATTACATGCGCGACTACATTCATCCGAAGCTGCAGCATAAGCTCAAGTAGACGCGGCTTCCAGCCGTGTCAGCAGTAATAGTGATGAATTCTCAACTTCGCTGACGCAGCTGGAAGCCGCGTCTACTAGTGACCGGTCTTTTCGGGCGAAGCTGGGGCGGTCTTCGCCGGTTCTGTCGAAACTGCCGGCGGCGGCGGCAGGTTCACGATCTTCGTCTGTTCCGGATCATCCAACCGCCGGCGTTCGATATCGGGCTGGTACGATTTGCTGTCGAGCATCACCATGGCCAAAAAGAAGGCAACGAAGGCCAGCGAGAACGTGAAGACGTAGGCCAGGAACGGCTTGTTGTGCTTCATGTGCATGAAGTAGACCACCACCAGCGTCGCCTTGGCGCAGGCGATTCCCATAGCGATCCAGATATTGAGGTTTCCCAGGTTGACCATGACGGCCATCACGGTGATGGCGGTGAGCAGCATCAGCGTGACCCAGACCTTCACCAGCGTCTGCCAGGTGGAGATGTGCCCCATGCCATACGGGCTGTGGTCCGCATAGCGCATGTCTACACCGTTGTACATGTACGGGTTCGCGGGTTTCTCGGTAGTATGCAAGGGCGTCGGGTCGGTCACACTGCTCATGTTCATCTCCAATGTAGTCATCACGCTCCGTCGTGATGAATGCATCTGCAATCGCTGACAAATCTCTTCCATGCCTGGCTGAGCATCACGTGAAGCGTGATGACAACTCTTTAGTGAATGAGGTAAAGAAGCGGGAACAGGAAGATCCAGATCAAATCAACAACGTGCCAGTAGAGGCCGACGAAGTCGACGGGTGCGAAGTACTCGGGACTAAAGTCGCCACGATACGATCGAATCAAGAGCCAGAACAGGAAGCCGATGCCCACAATGACGTGGATACCGTGCAGCCCCGTCAGGCAGAAGTAGACGGCGAAGAAGGTGCGGACGTTGGCCGGCTCTTGAGGCGGTGTGAAGTGACTGTCACTATGATCTTTGCCGTGGCCATGTGAGAACGCATGTTCGATGGCTTCTTCATTGGGATGGTATCCCGCTCCCCACAACGTGTTGTGTTCCCACTTGGCTTTGTATTCGACATACTTGATTCCCATAAAGGCGAAGCCGCACAAGATGGTGATCCAGAGGAAGGTGATCAGCCATTTGCGATCACCGATCTGGGCACAGCGCACACCCCAGGCCATCGTCAAACTGCTGAAGAGAAGCACGCAGGTGTTGATGAAGCCGAGAGACGTGTCCAGGAAGTGGGAGGCGTAAACAAACACCTCGGGGTGGTTGTAACGATACACGGCGTATGCCGCGAACAGGCCGCTGAAGAAGAGCACTTCCTGGGCGATGAACGCCCACATGCCCAGCTTCCCCGCCTCGAACTGCTGATGCAAGGTATCGAAATGGTGCGCCAGATGAGGCGGGTGTTCACCGTGTCCGTGATCATCGTGTCCATGGTCGTTAGGGCTGTGTGCTGCGTCTGCCATTGTGTCAACTCGGTAGAGTTTTCAGTTGTCAGTTCTCTATCTCCCCTCTTCGCAGAGGGAAGGGGCTGGGATAAGAGAGTTTATTCCCTAGTGCCCGTTACCATTAGTCTGCCCGTTGCCATTACCGGTGCCGGCTATGTCGTGGTGGGCCACCATGTCTTCCCACTCATGGGCGTAATGATCGTCCCTCCAGCCTTTTTCCGGGCCGAGATAGGTTTGTCGATCATAGTTGTAGGGCTGATCGTCGATGACCGGGGTATGGTAGAAGTTCTCGGTCGGCGGTGGGGAAGGCGTCTGCCATTCAAGGGTAGCGCCGCCCCAGGGATTCGGTGGAGCCTTCTTGCCGCGCACCAGCGATTGCAGCAGCGTAAACCCTGCCAGCACGAACCCCGTGGCCATGAAGTACGAACCATACGTCGAAGCTCGGTGATAGGGCTGATACTCGGCATAGTAGTTCTGGTAACGGCGGGGCATGCCCTTGGCACCCATCACGAACTGCGGGAAGAAGGTGCCGTTGAAGCCGATGAAGATGATGACCGCGGCAATGCGGCCCAGGTTATCGCTGTAGAGCTTGCCAGTGAACTTGGGCCACCAGTAGAAGATGCCGCCGATGAAGGCGATCAAGGCCGACCCCATCATCACATAATGGAAGTGAGCCACCACGAAGTAGGTATCGTGCAGGTGTATACTGGTCGAAAGTGTAGCATGGAAGATGCCCGTCAGCCCACCAATGGTGAACAAGATGATGAATGCCAGCCCATAGAGCATCGGCGTTTGGAAGCTGATCGATCCTTTATAGAGAGTCGCCAGCCAGTTAAAGACTTTAATAGCGGAGGGGATCGCCACGAAGAACGTCAGGAAGCTGAAGATCATGTTGGCGATGTTCGACTGGGTGCTGGTGAAGAGGTGGTGGCCCCAGACCAGGAAGCCGATGAGGGCCAGACCCACGCTGGAGAGAGCGATCTGGCGATAGCCGAAGATCGTCTTGCGGCTGAAGGTGGTGATGAGTTCGCTGGCCACGCCCATGCCCGGCACAATCATGATGTAGACAGCCGGGTGGCTGTAGAACCAGAAGAAATGCTGGAAGAGGACAGGATCGCCGCCGAGCTTGGGGTCGAAGATACCGATGCTGAAGGCCCGTTCGACGATGAGCATGAGCAGGGTGATGCCGAGCACCGGGGTAGCCAGCACCTGAATGATCGAGGTGGCGTAGAGGGCCCACAGGAACAGCGGCATGCGGAACCAGGTCATGCCGGCGGGGCGCATGGTGTGGATGGTGACGAGGAAATTCAAACCGGTGAAGATCGAGCTGAAGCCAAGGATGAACGCCCCCATGGTAGCCATGATGACGTTGGTATGGCTATATTCGACGCTGGAACTGTAGGGGGTGTAGAACGTCCAGCCGGTATCCAGCCCGGTAGTCGCCAGGGTGACCAGGAAGCAGATCGTCCCCCCGATGTAGAGGTAGTAACTCCACAAATTGAGCCGGGGGAAGGCGACATCCTTCGCCCCCAGCATGATGGGCAATATGATGTTGCCAAGTGAGGCGGGTATACTGGGGATGATCACGAGGAACACCATAATCGCCCCGTGCAGGGTGAACAACTGATTGTAGGTGTCTTTCTCGAAAAGAAACTTCTGAGGAAAGTCTTCGTGCTGCCCCTTGTAGTTGGTATCCTGCGGCATTTGTGTCGTGCTCTTGGGCGTGAGCAGTTCAGTACGCAGCATGATGGCGAAGGTGCCGCCGACGAGGAAGAAAAAGAGCACCGAGCAGAGATACATCACGCCGATGCGCTTGTGATCGAGCGTGGTAATCCAGGAAAGGAAACCCTTGGTGCGGTTCAGGTAGTTGTCGCCGGGCGGGTACCCGTTCGGTTCGTGCGACATGTTCAAACTCCTAGCTCAAGGTGCCCTAAAACTTAAGGTGGTAGAGGCACCGGTGTTCGTGTCTTCTGTGGTTATGGTTTGGTGGGCACCGGCGGCGCATCCTTGCCGATGGTCTTCAGGAACTCGATTACGCCGTTGATCTGTTTGTCGCTCAATTGGCCTTTGAAGCTGGGCATGGGCGAGGGCGAAGGAAATCCGTCGCGGATTTCGGCGTTCGGTTCGTTGATCGATTCCTTGAGGTAGTTCTCATCCACCACGACAGGCCGAGTGGAGCCAGTGGAGTAGTTTTTCACAAGGTGGTCGGCGGTGGTCATGCCCCAGAGGCCCTTGAAGGTAGGCCCGGTGCCTTTGGTGCCATCGATGCTGTGGCAGCCCTTGCAACCCTTGCGTTCCCAGACCCACTTGCCCAGTTCGACGGGCGGCTTCAGGTCAATCGACTTGATTTCAGCAGCTTCCCACTTCTTGAAGTCATCCATCGTGGGATGAACGATCAACTTGCCCCACATTTCCGAATGGCTGGTCCCGCAATACTCGGCACAGAAGATATTGTATTCCAGAGGAGTCGTCTGTCCGGTTGGCATGTGGGCATTGAACCACATTTTGGAGTAGCGGCCTGGTACCACATCCTTCTTGGTGCGCATCGCGGGAATGTAGACGCAGTGAATGACATCGGTCGAGGTCATGGTGAGTTCGATCGGCGTATTTGCGGGCACGTGCAGGATGTTGCCGCCATCGAGACCGCTGCGAGGATACTTGAAGTTCCAGGACCATTTCTGCCCAACAACGTTGATCTTGAAGGTTTCTGGAGGAGGCTCCATCAGATCCTGATAGACGATGAAGCCGACATAGAACAGGGCGATGCAAACCAGCGTGGGAAGGATCGACCAGACCAGTTCGAGAACAGTATTGTGCGACGGGGCGGGCAGCGGTTTCTGATCAGGCGTCTTGCGGCGGTACTTCACACAGAAGTAAACCAGCACCGCTGAAATTGCCACGAAGAAGAAGACATTAAGCCAGTAGATGAAGTAAAAGTGAACGTCGGTCTCGGCAGCGACTTCTGAACCCTGTACGGGCAGCCAGAAGCTCTTTGGTGCGAGGTCAGCGGCAAACATTGCCCAGTTCATAGTCGGTTCTCTCCCTGCAAAGGAGGCAGGACAACAGGACGTCGATTTGGAAGCATCCAGAGGATCGTCAGCGTCAGAATGAGGAGCACCGCCAGCGTGGTGGCGACCACCTTCATGATCTGCATTGACATCGCAGCATAGGGTCTGGATTCGTCAATGATCTTACAGTTGAGTAGGTTATCTTCGGCGTTGGCGGAAAAGAACAGCGCGCCTTCACGGGCATCTGCAACACGTTTGAGCAGTTCCTTCGGCTCGTAGACGATGCCCTGGTAGTATTGCGAAACCACTCCTGCTGGTGTGCAGAAGATCAGCGTGGAGGAGTGGGCATAATCATGCTTGATCGGGTCGTACTTATAGTTGTAACCCACCGTAGCGGCAAGCTTCTTGATGTCGTCGTTGTTGTCGGTCGTCAGGAAGTGCCAACTGTCGGCGCTCGCGTTCAGTTCCTTGAGATAGTTCTTTTTGGCGTAGCGGGCCTTTTCGGGACTTTCGTCGGGATTGATGCTGACGGTGATGACCTCAAAATCCTTGCCGGGCTGGATCTTGTTGGACTGCATGATGTCGACAAAGTTGTTGAGCTGAATGTGGCACAACTGCGGACAGTCGGAATAGTTTAGCGTCAGGATGATGGGTTTGCCGGTCTGGAAGAAGCTGCCCAGCTTCTTGCGCTGACCGGCTTCATCACGGAACACCAGATCGAGCGGCAACTTGGTACCCACTTTTTCGACGATGCCCACACCCTGCAACTGCACCGGGATCGGTTCTCGGCGATCAAGTTTTTCCAAGAGTACGTCCAGTTTTTCTTCTTGTTTGGCCGCAGGCTCTTTGGCGATCACGGCAGCCTGGTCACGCAGGAGAAGTACCATCTCATCGAGACGTTCAAAGGGTAGTAGAACCAAGCGATCATCACGCACATTGACATGCTTAAGGATTTGTCGCTTGGCGTCGGGGGTGAACTCGCTCAGGATCATTTCGAGTTCTTCAGCCTTCAGTATCGGATCATGATTGGTGCGGGGTTCGAGCAGCATGACGGGCAACAAAGCGATCGGCGTCAGCACAAGGAGTGCGACAATAAGATGCTTCGTGGATGCTGTCTTGCCCGAAACCATCTTGTCCTCTTGTCGGGCATGCTGAGCATGCCTACCAAACCTTGTCTTGCCACCACCGATTAGTCTATGCCTTTGTTGCCTATCGGCGTGAGGCACGAACAGCGTGCCCTACTTCGTTGGTGTCTCCGCCTTAGCAGGTGCCGCTGGTGGAGCCGGAGCAGCCAGGTTCTTACCGGCGATAGCGTCTCTCAATGTGTCTTCTTTGGCCTTGTCAATCGTCGTCAACTTGGCAACCTGCTCATTCTTGTACGAAGTGAGAGGCGTTTCCACGGTACCGACGCCCGCGCGTTTGTCATGGCGTACTTCCCACAGGTTGAACAGTCCCTGCAAGGAAACGAACGCCACAAAGATGAGGATCAGGCTGAGTGTCGTCACCCAGGCGATCATCCCGGTTTTTGGCATGTCAGCTTCGGAAGCCATCGTACCTATAACCTCTTAGAAGTTCTGGAAAACCAGTGATTCGTTGATGAGCGGGTCCTTCTCAGGGACCAGCGAGATGCCCGTTGCCCGGCGAGCCAGTGCACCCAACCAGATGCCACCCACGCCAATGGTGCAGAGGATTTCCAGGAAAGGCAGCGGTGGATCGATGGGGTGCAGCATGTCCCCGGCCACACGCCCGGCCCAGGTCGGCATGATGATGTAGTATAGATCGATCCAGTGAGCCACCAACAGCCAGCAGGCCCAGAAGATCAGTGCCGGTCGGCTTCGCTTTACCCAGCGGGACAAGAGGCCGGGGAAGGGAATGAGCAGGTGTCCGAACAGCAGCAAGACGGAGATGACAATCCAAGTCGTGGTTGACTGGCGAGGATAATAGAAGGCTGTTTCTTCAGGCAGATTGGCGTACCAGATCAGCAGGTACTGCGAGATGGCGATGTAGCCCCAGAAGAAGACGAAGGCGAAGAGCAGCTTGCCCAGATCGTGGTAGTGTTCCGTGGTTACAGCCTTGCTCAGGATGCCATGTCGTTCGAGGTAGCGATAGGCGAGGATGCTGAAGGCAAAGATGCTGAGGTTAGAGCCGGCGAAGATGTAGACGCCGAAGATGGTGCTGTACCAGGTGGGGGTCAGCGACATCAGGATATCGAAGGCGGCGAAGGTGGTCGCCAGCGAGAACAGGATGATGCCGAGAGGCGACATCCACTTGGCATTCGCATACATGACCGGGTCGCCTGTTTCATCACATTTGACCGAGCGGGAGTAGAAGTACCACCCCAGGCCGGACCAGATCAGGAAGTAGATGACCATGCGGATGGTGAAGAACTTCACATTGAGCCAGGGTGCCTTGGCATGGATCAGGTCCTGGTAGACGGCGAGGTACTTTTCCATCGGATGAGCATCGCTGGCACGGACCGCTTCCTTATGCACCTGGGCGGCGGCACGGGCGATGGCGTCGCCTGAGTACTTGGTCTGATCAGCCCACTCGTAGAGAGCATGGCTGCCGAAGAGCATGGGGATAATGATGGGCAGCGATAATATGGCCAGGATGGGCGCGTTGCGGGCGGCCAGTTCTGGGATACGGCGAATGACGATGCCCCACTTGGCCCCGGTGATATAGAGAGCCATGGTGAAAAACAAGCCACCGAGCGTGATCGTCAGGAAGAACACGAAGCCAAGCAGGTAGGCATATTGAAGGCGAACAAGGCCGGTGCCCAGTCCGCCGTTCTGGCTAGCTTCGCCGTAGGGGCCACAGAAGAAGTAGCCAATTGCGATCGCTGCGACCAGCGCGACGGCACCGACGAGGAAGGAGACGCTGGACAAAGCGTTGCCCAACTCGCCCAGCCGGCGGTTTTCGTTAGCGATGTTAATCGGCTCAGAGTGAGCCATGTCGATCTCCTCGATTTATCGGCTGACGGTCGTCGGGGGAGTATTAGCGGGTTTGGCTTCCACCAGCTTGCCACCCTGGCTTCGCTGCAGGGCTCGTACGTACAGTACGATGGCCCAGCGGTCTTCCGGAGTGATGCGGTAGCCATACCCCATCATGTTGTTCTTACCATTGGTGATCGTGTCGAAGATTTCACCATTGGGCTTGGAGGCGATCAGCGGATCGTGAATGCTCTTGGGAGCGACCCACATCGAAGCATCGCCGCTGAGCATGCGTTCGGTCGCCACCCGGTGTACCATGCCGTCGCCATACCCGGCAGCGCCGTGACAGACGGAGCAGTAGATGCCGAACTGGCGCTGGCCGCGTGCCATCATCTTGTCGTCGAGCTTGCCCTTGAGCGTTTCGGGGAAGCCGGTGATGAACTGGCCGTTGGACTTGCCCTTGTTGAACTCTTCGTTGATAGAGCTGCCGAACTGGATGGCGCCTTCTACCGGGGGTCGATTGGATTCGTTTCGGCTGACTTCGGGGTGCATGAAGACACCCTCAGGAGCCTTCTGCTGAGCCTTGACCTTCTGCTGGTAAGCCATGCCATGATCGATACGGATGGGCGGTTCATCGCTGGCCGAGAAGCTCGACTTGAACACCAGCGCCATGGGAACGAGGCCGACGGCGACAAGCAGCACGATGACTTGCCAGAAGATCATGGGGGGCGAATCGGTCTGGTGCTCTTCGTAGCAGGCTTCCAGGTGATGTGCGCCGGCGCTATTGAGCAGTTCGCTGGTACCCTGCAGGCGGAACTGAGCATCGTCGGCTTCTATGACGAGGGCATACTTGTCGTTGGTGACACGCTGCATCGTCTTGTTCTTGTTGAGAGGGCTGTAGAAGCTGAAGAGCTTGTTCAACAGGAGCATGCCAACGAAAGCGGTGATGCCGGCGAGCAGAATGGTCAGTTCGAAGGCGACTGGGATCTGTGCCGGGATGGAGAAGAAGGGCTTGCCGGAGATAATGTAGCGGTAGTCCCAGCCGTTCATCCAGCACTGCATCAGGAAGGCGAGGAAGAAGCCTGAGACGCCGCCGCCCAGCACGAGCCAGGGGATGGGCGAGTAGGGCGTCTTCATGGCCTGATCGATGCCATGCACCGGATGGGGCGAGTAGCATTCGTATTTGGTGTAACCGGCAGTCTGCACCGCCCGGGCTGCTTCGATCAGCGAATGGGGCGTCTCGAACTCGGCGATGACGCCGTAGAGCTTGGGCGGATGCTGTTCTTCAACCTGGTTGTGATGATCGTGTGACATGGTGTTTACTCCTTGGAGGGGCTCGCCAGTGCTGTCGCCACGGGGGCGGCAGGAGCGGCGTGACCATGCCCGTGATCGTCGGGGAAGTGTACCTCCACCGCCTTGATTTCAGCGATGGCCACCATCGGGACGAACCGGATAAAGAGCAGGAACAGGGTAAAGAACAGGCCGAAGCTGCCAATCAGCGTCAGCACGTCCACAATCGTCGGGTAGAACATGCCCCAAGCTGAGGGCAACTGGGTGCGGTGCAAGCTTGTACAGATGATGACGAAGCGCTCGAACCACATGCCGATGTTCACGAACACGCAGGCGACCATAATCACCGGGATATTGCGTCGCATCTTGCGGGACCAGAAGATCTGAGGAGCGATGACGTTGCAACTGACCATCGTCCAGTAAGCCCACCAGTAGGGGCCGAAAGCACGATTGAAAAAGATGAACGCTTCCGATTCGTTGGCCGAGTACCAGGCCATGAAGAACTCGATGCCGTAGGCGTAGCCGACCATCATGCCGGTAGCGAGGATGATCTTGCACATGTTGTCGATGTGATCCATCTTCACGATGTGCTTGAGGTTGAAGAACGCCCGGCAGGGGATCATCAGCGTCAGCACCATGGCGAAGCCGGAGAAGATAGCACCGGCAACGAAGTAGGGCGGGAAAATGGTCGTGTGCCAACCGGGAAGGATGGAGACGGCGAAATCGAACGAGACCACCGAGTGTACCGAGAGCACCAGCGGCGTGGAGAGCGCAGCCAGCAGAAGGTAAGTGCGTTCGTAAGTGTGCCAGTTACGGGCAGAGCCGCGCCAGCCGAACGAGAGGATGCCATAGATCATGCGGCGGGTGGTGGTTGTGGCCCGGTCACGAATGGTGGCCAGGTCAGGGATCATACCCATGAACCAAAAGAGCAGCGAGATGGTGAAGTAGGTGCTGACGGCGAAGACGTCCCACAGCAACGGGCTGCGGAAGTTCGGCCACATCGACATGGCGTTCGGATAAGGCAGCGCCCAGTAGATGACCCAGACTCGACCAACGTGGATCGTGGGGAAGAGCAGGGCGCAAATAACCGCGAAGATCGTCATCGCCTCGGCGGCCCGATTGATACTTGTTCGCCAGTTCTGACGGAACAGATAGAGAATAGCTGAGATGAGTGTACCGGCGTGGCCGATACCGACCCAGAAGACGAAGTTGGTGATATCCCAGCACCAGCCGATGCGGTTATTGAGACCCCAGACGCCGATACCAGTGAGGATAAGGTAGCCGACCATCGCGAGCAGAATGAGGAGTCCGGTGCTGGCGAGGCCGAAGGCTGGCCACCAATTCTTGGGAGTGGGCTCTTCGACAATCCGGCAGACAGCTTCGGTCACGCCGGCCAGCGTCAGCGGAGGGGCTACCCTGCTGGCATCCTGTTGATTAACCGTGGCCATGGCCGGCCTCCTTCTTGCTGCTGGCCGCTTCCAGTTCCGGGTTCGGGTTGCGAATCCGGGCGAGGTAGGCCGTGCGTGGCCGAACGTTCAAGTCTTCGAGCATCTTGTAGCCTCGCTGACTTCCCTGCAACTTCGAGACCTGGCTGGCCTCGTTGTTCAAATCACCGAAGGTGATGGCGCTGGCAGGGCAGGCCTGCTGGCAGGCGGTGATGATGTCGCCATCCTTGATCTTGTTCTCAGGATCGTTGTTCTTGATGGCTTCGTTCTTCACCCGTATCTTCGCTGCCCTGATGCGCTGGATACAGTAGGTGCACTTCTCCATCACGCCTCGGCTGCGAACGGTGACATCCGGGTTGAAGGTGAGGCGGATGACGTTGTTCTTCTCGTCATCGAGTTGCTTGTGATAGTTGAAGAAGTTGAACCGGCGCACTTTGAACGGACAGTTGTTGGCACAGTAGCGGGTACCGATGCAGCGGTTGTAGACCATGTCGTTAGTGCCGTCGGCACTGTGGACGGTGGCAGCAACCGGGCACACCTGCTCGCAAGGGGCGTTCTCGCAGTGGACGCACATCATCGGTTGATGCACGACAGTGACATCTTCGAGGCTTTCCGAATCACCACTGAAGTAGCGATCGATGCGGAGCCAGTGCATTTCACGCTGGTTGATGACCTGCTGCTTGCCGACAACGGGGATGTTGTTTTCGGACTGACAGGCGACTACGCAGGCATTGCACCCGGTACACTTGCTCAGGTCGATGGCCATGCCCCACTTGTACTCGCCCTTCACCTGGAACTCGAGCGGGTTATCGAAGAGCTTGACCTGGGGCAGTTCATGCACCTTGTGCTTGATGGCACCCGGCTCTTTCTTGAAGTGTTCCAGCGTGTCGGAGCGGATGAGGACATCAGCACGACGGTCCCGTTCACGCTGACCGGTGGTATCGATCTGCGAGTGTTCCATGGTGCTGGCGAAGGTGTACCACTCGCTGAGCGGCGTGAGCTTGAGGCCGGTCACGATGTCCATTGCGGCACTGCTGCGGAGCGGAGTGAAGTCGAAGCCGACGGTAGCGACACGGCCCACTGCAGTACCGCCGACGACGCCTGCAGCCTTGCGGCCATAGCCGAGGAGGAGCGTGGCAGAATCGTTGGCCTGGCCGGGCTGCACGTAGACGGCAGCTTTGACCGTTTGCCCGTTGAGCGTGGCGTTGACCATCTGCTGATGCTTGATGCCTAGCCGATCGGCGGTGGCGTAGGAGAGCAGGATGGCGTTGTCCCAGGTGAGCTTCGTGATGAAGTCAGGGATTTCCTGGAGCCAGGCGTTGTTGGTGAAGCGGCCGTCGAAGACTTTGCTATCGGGGACGAAGACTGCTTCGAGTTCGCTGGCAGCAGGGGCCGGTGCTGCATCGCTGAGCAGTGTCGTCAGCAGCACAGCCATCGCACGATTGTCGGCAGTGGCGGTTGCCGGCTTGGCGTCGACCGGCTTCCAGGCAGAGTCGGGGACGACACCATCCTGCAAGGCCTTCTTCCACGTCGGCTCGGTGCTGTTGGTGTAAGCTGCCTTGAAGGCATTCCTGGTGAGGTCGTAACTCTTGGCAAGCTGACCGGTGAGGAACAGATTGAGTACTTCGCTGGTCGAGCGGGTCTTGTAGAGTGGTTCGATGAGCGGCTGAACGACGCTGTGGGTGCCATTCCAGGAACGAGCATCGCTCCAAGCTTCGAGGTAGTGTGATTGGGGCAGATGCCAGGAGCAGTGGTCAGCGGTCTCGTCGTGATAGACGCTGACGTGGATGGAGTTGGGCACCTTGGTCAGGGCGCCGGCGAAGTTCAGATCTTTGGGGGCAGAGTAGACCGGGTTGCTGCCGAGGATGAAGAGGGTATTGACCTTGCCGTCAGCCATCTCTTTGGTGAGGTTGGCGAGAGCCTGGTAGCCGGTCGGGGCATCTCCTTCGGGGGCGGCATAGTACAGCACCGTCTTGCCGACGTTGCCGAGTTGGTTGTTGAGATCGTGAACCAGAGCATGCACTTCAGGAGCATGTCGGAAGCCGACAGCGATGGCACACTTGCCCTTGTTGGCGACGAGGTCTTTTGCCATCGCGGTGAGGTAGCGATCAGCCTTGGCGTTGCCGAGGGCGTGTTCGGTGGGAGCCTGCGACTTGAGCAGGACACCGACCTGGGCAGCGAGGGCAGCGACGAACTTCTTCATCTCGCTGGACCGCATGGCGAGGCGATGATCAGCGCTGCCGCCGGTGGTGCTGAGATTGCTTTCGACGCTGTAGAGGCGGTTGTAGCTCGCCTTCTTGGCCAGTACTGCTTCGGGGTTACGGTTGGAGGCGTAATCACGGGTGTATTGCAGAGTGGCAGGATGAGCGCCGAGAAGATCAGCATCGAGATCGACGATGATCTCTGCTTTGGTCAGATCGAAATGGGCTCGCAGCGGCTGACCGAACAGCATCTTGGTGCCAAGGCGTTCGTTGTCGCGGCCGACCGGTTCGTACTCGATCCACTGGGCCTTGGGGAAGGCAGCCTTAAGATTGGCTTTGAGACCTTGCAGCGTGGCAGAGGAGGTCGCTTCGGAAAGAACCCGCAGCCCTTCACCCTGGTTATTGGTATTGGTGGTGCGAAGGTCGCGGAAGGCGGTCTTCACATCGTCCCAACTCTTTTCGACTACAGCGGTCTTGATGTTGGCTCGGTACTTGATCTGTTGACTACGATCAGGATCGTAAAGTCCCAGAACACTGGCGACGGCCCAGGAGTTGACCGAGCCCTTGTTGGCAGGGTGCAGCGGGTTGCCATCAAGACGGATGGGCCGGCCTTCGTAGGACTGAGCGAGCAGACCGATGGCGACGCCGGCCACTTCCATGGCGGTGGCGTAGGGCTGTGTCTGGCCGATAGTACGGCCTTCGATGCCTCGCGCAGCGGGAACAACGTAACGGTGAACCCGAGTGCAGCCGACGGCACTGGCCATGGCGACCGAAGCGCCCATGATCTGCATGAACCGGCGGCGGGTAGTCCCATCCATCGGCTCCAACTGTTCGGGCACGAACTCCGCCCCGATGTTGGGGTCTTCCGCACCGTGCAGTTGAGAGAGCGATCGCCAATACCCCACGTCAGGAGTTCCCTGAGCGGTAGGCGTTTGCCCGCTGAGTGAAGGATCGCTTAACGATGACATGTAGAACAATCCGTGGATGGGTTCAGTTTCAGCTGATTACGCAAAGTCTTGCCGAGAGACAGGGCGTCTTCATTGCCCGAATCGCTGGGCTTCCAGGTCATGCTGGTGATCTGGTCGAGCGGCCTGAGGTTGGGTTCGGGATTACGATGGCATTCGAGGCACCAGGCCATGCTGAGAGGCTTTTCGTGCTTGACCACTTCCATCTGATCGACTCGACCATGGCAGGAGACGCAGCCGACGCCACGGTTGACGTGGGCCGAGTGATTGAAGTAGACAAAGTCAGGCAGGCGATGCACCTTGACCCATTCAATTGGCTTATTCTTGTTCCAGCTTTCCCGGAT
The DNA here is from genome assembly GCA_035430005.1 of Gemmatales bacterium. Taxonomy (GTDB): domain Bacteria; phylum Planctomycetota; class Planctomycetia; order Gemmatales; family HRBIN36; genus JAEUIE01. Next base: position 15,428 of record DAOMFV010000028.1, on the reverse strand, counting down.
GAGTTCGAGGCTGCCTTTCCCGATTGCGACCTTGGCATGACAGGCCATGCAGGTTTCGGTTGGCGGGATGTTGGCCTGGCCCGACTTTTCCACATCGGTGTGGCAGTATCGACAATCGATACCGAGCTTCCCGGCATGGATTTCGTGACTGTAGTTTACCGGTTGATGGGGCTGATAGCCCACGTGGGTAGACTGGTGGTTGAAGCCAAACCAGGCCAGAACCAGGAAGACGACAGGTCCGGTCAAAGCGACGGGAAGGATGATCTTCCAGGCGTTGTTGAACCATTTCGGGAAGAAGAACAACGGCTTCTCCGCTGCAGGAGCGGGGGAAGTTTCCGTCATAGAGGTCGCCTCGTGCTAGTGCCAACGATGATGACGAAACCACACAGACTATGGGAAGTTAGCAGGTTCGATGCCAATGACAAGACTGCAAGTGGGCAGGAATGATGAATCGCTGAGATTGCAGGCGGGAATGGGTGTGGATGCGAGCAAAAAGGATGATGAAAGCAACCGGATTGTTCTTGCTGGTAGGAAAGCAGTTGCGAGTGGTGCTTATTAGTGGGAATCATGTACATCTGAGTGCAGTATAACGAGGTCGCCTACAGTACATTGCATGCTCATTTCTACTGAAGCGTAGTTAACGATCAGTGACGTTTGGAAGTACCAGCGGTAGAGCCAATTTCCTTGGCTGCTTCATACCAGTTCCTCTCTGCCTTTTATCCGGGAGATTCACATGGGTATTACCTGGTTTTCACGCCAAGCGAAACGGATCACGAAGAAACAGCGCCTTGCCTCAGCATGTCCAAGGATCGAGGTGTTGGAGGATCGATTGGCCCTGGCAACCCGAGTATGGGATGGGAATGCGCTGAGCAATAACTGGTCGAATGCCTTCAACTGGGCTGGAGACATAGCTCCTGTTGCCGGAGATGACATTGTCTTTCCGGCAGGGGCCTTCAATGACAATAAGGTGGCTGACAACAATTTTCCCGATGGTACACAGTTCCATTCCATTAACTTTCAAGGAGGCGGATTTATCGTCAAAGGTAATCGCATCGTTCTCGGATCAGGTGGCATCACAGACAACGGATCATCCAATGTCCTCAAACTCGATGTCACCCTGAGTGCACCAACTACCATCCGCGTCGGTTCAAATCTGTTATTCACGGGTAACCTCACTGGACTTTCCAGCACCTTCTCGTTAACCAAAACAGGCACAGGCACTCTCGTTTTAGAAGGTAACAATTCCTATCTGGGGGAAACCTTCATCAATGAAGGTACTGTCCTTGCTCGCAGCGAAACGGCATTGGGCTCTTCCAGTAAAGGCACGACGGTCAACAAAAATGGCAAACTAACTGTAGAAGACGTGGTTGCAGGACGCATGCATATTGCCGAACCACTCAATACCTCCTCTGTATCAGTAGACACGAATGATCCCTTGAATGGGCCCCATCGTCGTATCACTATTCAAGGCGATGTCGATTTGCTCGGTGCATTGAATTTGGGTGGGGGAGGATCGATCAACAACAAATACTCGGATGTATTTTTTACCGAAGGCAATGTCACTCTCCAGGGGCCCCTCACATATGGTGGAAATGTCGTCCTTGCGAATTCAGGCCCTTTTGATTTGCAGTCCAAACTGGTTTTGACCAACCCCCTACTTAGGCTGACTATTGACGCGGATTTTTCTGACGCCTTCGTTATTTCAGGTCAGATTACTGGCCAAGGACAACTCTTTCAGGATGGCGGGGTCGTTCGGATTGCCGGCAATGTGAGCAACAGCTTCAGTGGTTTTTTTACGACTAACGCTGGAAATCTGGTGCTCGACAAATCCAATAACACGATTGCTATGCCTACTAGTCTGCATGTAGGCCTCGGCCATTTGCTTCTCAAAAAACCCAATCAGATCGATATTCATCAGAATGTATCGATCGCTCGAGGCTCGTTCGATCTGGGAGGCAACAATCAAACGATCAACAATCTGTCTTTGCTTGAGGCTGAAGTCGAAACACGCGGCGTGGTGTTCAATGGCACTCTTACCGTCAGTGGCAACATAGATGTGTTACGAACCTGCAAGATCAAAGGTGACCTTTCGTTCGGTGCTTCCACTCGCACCATCAATGTCAGCAATGACCAGAACTTAGGCCCGGGCCGCCTTGATCTTGAAGCCAACATCACAGCCACTGGCTCGAATGCCGGGTTAACCAAGACCGGAGATGGGGCCCTCGTCCTTTCCGGGAACAATTCCTATCGAGGCAGCACGAATATTAATGGCGGAATCGTCAGGATTAATGGCAACCAGCCCAACAGCAAAGTGAATGTGTTCGGTGGAACACTGCAAGGTAAGGGAAAAACAGGGTCTGTTGATGTCTTCAGTGGTGCGCATGTCAAACCCGGAACAAGCACTGATTTTGGCATACTTCACGTAGCAGGCGACCTCAACTTCCGCATAGGTTCCATTCTCGATGTCACGTTGAATAATCCTGTAGCGGGTTTGGGCTTCGATCAGATTGAAGTAAGTGGCCCAGGAAATACAGGCACGGGCAGTGGAATCGTGCACTTCAATGGAACTATTCTGCAAGTCAAGGTAGGCTTGGGTAATGCGATTGGAGACACCTTTCGCATCATCAATAATGACGACAGTGACGTACCTGCCGGAGAGACATTTGCCAGCACGACCCAGAGTAGCGTTCCTCAGAGCGGCGTGCTGATTGCTCCTACGGGGGAAAGATTCATCATCAATTACACAGGGAGTTTAGGCAATAATGATCTTGTGCTCACCCGCACCACTGCTGGAGCCCTTTTCCCCAACCGTTCCGTTACGCCGCAAATCATTGCGGGAAGTGTCGTCACGTTAACTGGTATCGTCAGCGATCCAGACCGCAAGGATTCCTTCATCCTCCACATTAACTGGGGTGATGGCAGCCCGGTCGAAACCAAGGTCTATCCGCCTAGTTTTCAAGGGAAGCAGGTTTACCTACGCCATCGATACCTATCTAGCCAGGATGATCCCTATGTCATTCAACTGAATTGGCACGATCAGCGTGGTGCTGGTAACTCAGATACCTTGACTACTCTGGTAACTCCGACTGCTCGTGCAGCCAGGACAACGGATGCGATCTTTGCTTCACTCCTTAATCTCAAAGAGAAGAAAAACTCGAATCTACTCGGTTCATAAGCAGCTGTCTGTGTTGGGAACAGGAACAGTTAGTACACGATTTCACCCCTCTGGATATTCTGATAGCTGACTTATCAGTGCATCGGGATCGAAAGGGGACTGCGATGGCTTGGCTCTATCTCATCATCGCAGGCATCATGGAATGGGGCTGGCCGGTCGGGCTGAAGTACGCCTGGACGGAGCAGGGCTTCCGCTTCTGGCCGGCAGCGGCGGCGGTCGTATTCATGATCGCCAGCGGCGCTTTCCTGCTGCTGGCACAGCGATCCATACCGATGGGAACGGCGTACGCCGTCTGGACCGGGATCGGTGCGGTTGGCGCTTTTGCTATAGGCATCTGGCTCTTCAAGGAGCCGGCTCAAGTGATGCGGATACTCTCCGTGAGCCTGATCATTGTCGGGATCGTGGGGTTGAAATTGACTTCGGATCACTAACAGCCTTACCCTCCCGGTGCTCGTTACTTCCCAAGATGTTCCAGCGCTTTATCAAACGGCGCCCGGGAGAGTTGAATGATCCCCTGGAAGGGATGGTTCATTTCATGAATCAGAAAAATGGCGCTGGAGACTGAAAGGGCGCAGATGAGCAGCACCGTCACCACCGTGGCGTTGCAGGGAGCCAGCAGGCCAATACTGAGATAGAGCATGGTCAGCCAGAAGATCAGAATGACGAGAAAAGGGAGGGGGATGGAGTTTTGAGAGTGTTCAATGACTGACCAGCGTGTTTGAGCCATCTCGTTGATCAGTTGAAGAGCCTGAGATTTTAGGAGTTGCTGGGGGTCATTAGTCGGCTTCCATGTGCGGATATTATCAGCTACAGCTTTCATGCCCGTTGTGTTTTCGAGGGCGTTGATGTTAATGCTTTGTTTTTTTCCGCTTGGCCAGATGACGTCCATGAGGTTTTCAAGCGTCTGACGCAATAACAGTCGGGTTGGTTTGGCTTCCGGACCGAATTCGGAAAGAAGCTGGTCAAGCAGGAGGAGTTTAGCTCCAGCCTGCTTGACAGAGTCGTTGAGAGTGTCAAACGAACTCTTGGCTGAACTGACCAGTAGTCCCAAGACCAGGGCAGCCATGGTAGCGATCAGCCCGGAGCCGAGCTTGACGATCTCCTTGGAGTCATCTTTCAAGTGATGTTGAGGCAGGAGGGTGCGAAGGAAAAAGCCTGCCAGGACGCCTGAGAAGACGCAGGCAAAAGAGATGACAGCGATGGTGAGTGAAGGCATGGGAGTTCCCGTTCGATCAACTTCCAGAAAAATAACCAGCTTTCACGGCGTCTTCCACAATCTCACTGTGCCATCCTCGCTGCAACTAGCGAGCATTGTGCTATCGGGGGAGAGGGCGATGTTTTTGACCTGGGCTTGATGGGCCACCATGCGCACCAGTTGTTTGCTGGTGGCGATATCCCAGACGATAATGGAATGGTCGTTGCTTGGAGCTCGCTCGCCCCCATCAAGCACTGAGCCGCTGCACGAGTAAAGCCGCTTGCCGTCTCGTGAGATCTGTATCCCTTCCACGAAGGCTTGATGCCCTTCAAACTTCCTGACTTCCTTGCCGGTGTCCAGGTTCCAAAGTCGTATCGTTTTGTCAAAGCTGCAAGAGACGAGATGTTTGCCGTCAGGATGAAAAAGAACTCGACGGACATCGCTACTATGGCCGATCAGTCGTTTGACTTCCTTTCCGGTCTCGACCTCCCAGAGTCGGATCGAGTTGTCTTGCGGCATTTGTTTATCGAATACTGAGCCGCTTCCAGCTGCCAGTAGTTTACCGTCAGAAGAAAGGGACGTGCTCCAAACGCGAGCTTTGAACCCTTCGTACTCACGCACGAGTTCTTTCTTTTCCAGATCGTAGAGCCGAATCATCCCGAAGGAGCCGCTGACGACAGCGCGTTTACCGTCTCTGGTGTAGAGCACAGACCAGAGCAGAGACGCTTTGTTCATGGGCTGAATGAGGACTTCTTCCCCGGTCTTGATGTTGCAGACTTTAAACTGATGCATGCTGCCGATCATGCAATGCTTGCCGTCGGGCGAGATGGCCACGCTGGGGACGATGTACTGCTGCTGTGGCAACTCCACTGTCGGTTCCCCGCTGCCCACGTCCCAGATATGCCCTTTGCCCCGAAAGGTAACGCCGATCACCTGCTTGCCATCGGAAGTGAAAGCGACATCATTGATGACAGTTCCGACGTTGTGCAGTTCTTTCAGGAGGAAGCGTTTGCTGATTTTCTCACTGATGGTGGCGAACAGCCTGTCAGCCCGCTTGCGAATCTCCACGTCTTTATCTTCCAGGGCTTTGGAGAGAGGTGGCAGGGCTGGCTCGCCAATGGCTTCGAGTGCTTTTCCTGCCGCTTCGCGGCGGGCAAACTGCTTGGCACCCAGTTCCTGAATCAGCTTTTCCGGCTCGCTGGGCAGGGGTGGTTCATCTTGTGGGTTTTGGAACAACAGTAACATGCATAAAAGCATCATGATACCCCTATTCATTTGCGGAACACGATTGGCCTAATACTTCGTAATCGTCTCATGCAGATTGAGCAGTACCCGCACCATGTTCGTCCAGGCGGCGAGTTCGGGAACAGTGACGGTTCTATGTTGGACGGCATATCCGACTTTTAGAAGTGCTTCCGCTTCATCGGGCTTTTCCTGATAGTACTTGCGTTGGGTGGCGAGCATCTTCAATAACGATTCCTTCTCGGCTGCCTTAGGCTTGCGGGAAAGGACTCGCTCGAAGGCTTGTTCCAGTCGGGCACCATCGTCACTTGGCTTTTCAACAAGCTTCTCAGCCAGGACTCGGGCTGCTTCAACGAAGCTGGGATCGTTGAGCAGCGTGAGCGCCTGTTGTGGCGTATTGGCGACGACCCGGTTGGCGGTGCATTCTTCCCTTGAGGGAGCATCGAAGTTCGCCATCATCGGGTGGGGGAACATCCGTTGCCAATGGGTGTACAAACCTCGGCGGTATTGGCGGTCGTCTCGGTTGGCGACGTAGGTGCGATCAGGAAACTGGATGAGCGAATAGTACCCAGCTGGTTGATAGGGGAAGGCACTGGGTCCGCCGAGTTCTTCGTTGAGGAGGCCGGCGACGAAGAGGGCCTGATCACGAATGAACTCGGCATCGAGACGGCGGGGGTTCTGGGCAGCGAGGAGACGATTGTTGGGATCGATCTCTTTCAAATCGGTGCGGGTGACCGCTGACTGCCTATAGACATTCGACATCACCATGAGCTTGACCATGTGCTTGTAGTCCCAGCCCGATTCACGGAACTCGACCGCCAGCCAATCGAGCAGTTCGGGGTGAGAAGGGCATTCGCCCTGAGCACCCAGATCATCAAGTACATTCGACAAGCCGTTGCCGAAGAGTTGCTTCCAGAGGCGGTTCATGATGACCCGTGCGGTGAGCGGGTTGTCAGCGGAGGTAAGCCAGTTGGCGAGGTCGAGCCGACTGGTGCCGGTGAACTTCTCGGCCAGGAACTTGGGTGGGCGAGGCTGCACGACTTCGCCGGACTGATCGAGGAAGTTGCCTCGGGGCAGCACTCGGGTGATGACCGGCTTGGGCAGAGCTTCAGTGATCTGCGTCATTGCTTTGCCATTGCGGCATTCATGGTACTGCTTTTCGAGTTCTTTGATCTCGGCGAAGGCCTGGGGGTGCCAGCCGGTGGAGCGAAGGTGTTGAAGATGAGATGTAGCGGGAAACCGAGAAGATAAGCTTCCAGTCAACGGCACATTTCCTGTCACCATGATCATGAAGTGACTAAGTAGATTGGTGGGGAACTTGACAATCAACTCATCGCCTTCCTTGACTTCAATCGGTTGATCTAAGAACCAGACACTGTGATGAGATTGTTTTCTGTCAGACGTTCGCCATCCATCTTTGATTCCGACCACATCATAGCCATTGCGATAAATAGGTTCTTTCAGGTCGGCATCAGCAAAGCGTATGGCAATGGGCACTTCCTTCTGATCGCCCTGTTTGCGAAGGAAGAAAGCAGGTTTGAATGTAATGGAGCTTGAGTTGTTACGCAGGATACTGGAAGGTCCTGGGAACGACGGATTCGCCAGGAGATGAATCCGAATGGCGGACAGCCAACTCGCAGGTAACTTCGCTGTAACGATGGGGGCTTGCTTGATCGGGCCAGAAATGACGATGCTACCATCGGAGAGGATGTTCGCCATTTCGCTTGGGACTTCTTTGTTATCTTCAGCGGGCTTTGGATCAGATTTCTTTTCTTTGGTTGGTGCCTTCGTTGCCTTTTTTTTAGCTGGGGGAGGGAGGTCTCCAAATGCTACTTCAACTGTTGGGGTATAACCGGGTCGATACTGAGAGTAAGGGTCTGTTGTTATCAGCTTTTTCCAACCTTCATACTTGTGCTTGGCCTCGTCGTTGAGATACAGCTTCTCCGCCACCTCCTCCATCCGCTTCAACAGCTTCGCCATCCGTTCCTTCAGATACTTGCTCTCCACCTCCATCTCGGGCGGGAAGGGATGATCGTTGCTCCAACCCTTCAGATCAGGATTCGGTGTGTAGTCATAATCCTGGTAAACGCCCCATTGTTTCATGTCGCTGAAGTAGGCTCCCAGCGAGTAGAAGTCCTTCGAGGTGAACGGATCGTACTTGTGATCGTGACACTCGGCACAGCCGACGGTGGAACCGAGCCAGGTGCCTGCAACGGTGCGGACACGGTCGGCGGCGTACTTGACCAGATACTCAGCGGGTTGAGCGCCGCCTTCACGGGTCATCATGTTTAATCGATTGAAACCGCTCGCTACACGCTGATCCACGGTAGCGTTGGGGATCAGGTCGCCTGCAATCTGTTCCCGGGTGAACTGGTCGAAGGGCATGTTCTTGTTGAAGGCGTTGATCACATAGTCCCGGTAGGGGAAGATGCGCTGGTTCTGGTCGCCATGATATCCGACGGTATCGGCGTAGCGGACAATATCGAGCCACGGCACAGCCATGCGTTCACCGTAGTGGGTGGAGGCGAGGAGGCGATCAATAGCTTGCTCGTACCACTTGTCATCAGGCGCTTTCACGGCTTCTTGCACTTCATCCCAGGTGGGGGGCAGGCCGATCAGATCGAGACTCAAGCGGCGGAGTAGTGTCGCTCGATCCGCTTCGGGGGAGGGCTTGATATTCTTCGCTTCGAACTGGGCGAGGATGAACGCATCAATCGGCGTCTTCACCCATGCCTGGTTCTGCACCTTGGGCACTGCGGGGCGAACGGGAACGATGTAGGCCCAGTGAGGTTGGTACTCTGCTCCCTCGTCGATCCAGCGTTTGAGCAACTGCTTCTGACTTTTACTGAGCGGTTTGTGAGTTTCCGTCGGCGGCATCATCTCCGCCTCATCCTTCGAGAAAATGCGTTCGATAAGAGGACTCTCCGCTGACTTGCCGGGGACGATGGCCTTCTTGCTCAGGGCGCTGTCTCTTTCATCAAGTCGGAACTTGCCCTTTCGCTTGTTCTTATCGGGTCCGTGACAGGCGAAGCAATGCTCGCTAAGGATGGGGCGAATGTCACGGTTGAATTGCAGTCTGGCTGAGGCCTGCTTCTCATCGGAAGCAGCAGGTTGGCTGGCGAGAGCGACGACGCACAGAGCGATGACAGGGAGAGCGTATTTCATGGCCTCATCATACACGATCAGGAAAGGGCCTGTAAACAAACTATTTGTTGGATAGTCTCAGGGTCAGGCGACTGGCTACTACGATATCTGCAACTCAGCTACAATAATTCCCAAGAACTTCAGGGGCTGCCACCATGAACGAACCAGACCGGCTTTTCCCAAAGATCAAGCAGTATCTAGATGATCAGTCGGTCAAATTGGTAAGAGTTGCTGAAGCACATCAAGCAGCGCTGTATGAACTGAGTCGCTGGATTGCCAGACGGGAGAAGAAACCAAGCGACATCATTATGGTATGTACCGGCAACTCACGGCGGAGCATTCTGGGAGCGACGATGGGAAATATCGTCGCAGCGTACCGAAACAAGAATCACCTGCGTTTCCATAGCGCCGGCACGGCACCGAGTGCATTCAATTCCCGCACCATTGCAACCCTGAAAGAGATTGGCCTGGTCATCGAAGCGACGGGCAGCCAGGCAAAAGTCGGAGCCAAGAAGGAAGCGAATCCTCACTACCGCATCGAATGGGGCAAGGGGGCCAATACGTCAGTGGTAGAATATTCCAAGCTGCTCGACGACGTGGCGTTGCCAGGCAGAGATTTTGCGGCGGTGATGGTGTGCGATGATGCTGATGCCAAGTGCCCGACAGTGGCTGGGGCTGATTTGCGAGTGTCGATGACGTTCCTCGATCCTAAGGCGTTCGATGGCACTAAAGAAGAAAGCGCTGAGTATGGCAAGACACGTGATCTATTGGCTCAGACGATGCTCCGTATCATCAAGTAATGGTTGTTCCATTCCTGAAGGTCTGTGTGATAATCCAAGCCGGAATCCTTATGCGATACTCCTTGACTCTTCTGGTTGCTCTACTGCCCATGACTCTGCCGGCCCAGGAGAAACCAGGCATGACGATGACCCCGGAACAGGCTACCCTCTTCGCCAAACTCGCTCTCAAGGGTATCGCCAAGGAATATCCGAATAAGCCTGCTGATGTGCTCAACAGCGACAAAGATGTCAAGAACCCTCGTGTGATTCACCCCACTTTCTATGGCTGCTATGATTGGCACTCGTCGGTACATGGCCACTGGATGCTGGTGAAGCTACTCAAGACTTTCCCCGATCATCCGATGCAGAAGGAAATACGAGTGGCACTGGCGGCGAATCTTACCGCTGAGAATCTGAAAGCAGAGGCGGACTACTTCAAACGCCCCAATGCCAAGTCGTACGAACGGCCTTATGGCTGGTCATGGCTGCTCAAGTTGGCGGAAGAACTCTATACCTGGGACGATCCACAGGGCAAAGAGTGGTGGCAGAACCTGCAGCCGCTTACCGATGTCATCGTGGCTCGGTACCTGGAGTACTTCCCCAGGCAGACTTACCCGATTCGCAGTGGGGTGCATTCGAGCACCGCTTTCGGACTGACGTTCGCATTCGACTACGCCAAGGCGGTGGGGAATCAGCCGCTGCTGAAGTTGATCGAAGAGCGGAGCAAGTACTACTATGGCAAGGATGCGAACATCCCCGCCAGTTGGGAGCCGGATGGTGCAGACTTCTTCTCGCCGAGTTTGATGGAAGCCGACTTGATGCGGCGGGTGGTGCCTGAAGCGGAGTTTCGGGAGTGGTTTACGCGATTCCTGCCTGATCTAGCCAAGGGCGAGCCGAAGAGCTTGCTGAATCCTGCTACGGTTTCGGATCGTACCGACCCGCAGATCGTACATCTGGATGGGTTAAACCTGAGCCGCGCCTGGTGCATGAATCATCTAGCTGAGGCGTTGGCTACAGACGATCCGGTTCGACAGAAATTATTGGATGCAGCGAAGCGCCATGCCGAGGTTGCGTTGCCTCATATCTCCAGTGGTGACTATGCCGGCGAACATTGGTTAGCTTCGTTTGCGGTGCATTTGTTGACGAGTGCGAAACGGTAGTTTGTTGGGAGGGCGAGGCTCCCGCCGACTTTTCAATCGCTAGCGGCTCGGCGGCAACCGTTGTTTTTTCCGAGCCTATGGAATGAATGATGTGAAAGTGGAAGGATCAGCGGAACTGGCTTGGTGGCTGAAAAGAGTTGACCGTGAACCTTGAGGCGGTAGGATGGCTCATAGTGAAAACGGGGCGTAGCGCAGTTTGGCTAGCGCGCTTGGTTCGGGACCAAGAGGTCGGAGGTTCAAATCCTCTCGCCCCGACTTGACCACCTATAAAAGCCCTTGGCCAGCAGGTCGAGGGGCTTTTTTGCTTGCAATCCCGGCTATTTTCGCACGACCAGCTGAGTTCAATCCGCTCTGAATCTGAGGGACAGTCTTGCGAATATGACGTAACTTGTCTCTAATATTACACTTCCAATGGTTCAAATCCATTTACCCTGCATCCTCGAGCACATAATATGACCGGCGGGATTGGCGATGGCTGGGCCGGGGAAGCGACATTGCACTTGGCTGTTATCACCTCTTATTGTGGCCCACGCTTGCCGGTGAACAAGGAGAAGCTGTCTTTTTCGGGAGGTGGGCAATGCACCACGTTTCATTGATGCGGCATGGTCTCGCAGTTGGGTGGATTGCCGCAGGAGTCGTGTTGACGGCGATCGTGTCCTATTCACTCAAAGCACAGGAATCGTCGGGCAAACAAGCGTCCCCAAACGCTAAAACCACCATCCCGGAGACATGGGACGAGGCGCGGCTGGCGAGCCTTCAAGTTCCCCTGGCCCATGCCGGCGTCTCGGCCAGACACGTCTCCAAGGAGTACTACACTAGCCTTCCCGTCCGGCCCATATACAAGAGTTACGACGTCTACCGCCCCGACCTCGAGCCAAAGGGCTACTTGGATTGGCTTAAGAAACTGGAGCCGGAGGTGGAATGGGATGAGACCAAATCGCCCGCGTTGAACTCCGAGGCGGACTGGATCAAAGCCGGCGAGCTGGTCTTTGATTCGTCCCTTGGCTGGGGCAACGGGGCCATCATGGGACCCTACGAGGGCATGCAAGTCCGCGACCCAGAGTGGTACAAGAACACCCAGGCGCCTCTCACTTCGGACGGCAAGTTGCCCTTCTATCGATATGTGATTCGCACCAAAGGGCGGGTCGAAGTCACCAGGCTCTCCTGCGCCATGTGCCACACGCGGGTGTTGCCCGACAAGACGGTCGTGAAAGGCGCGCAGGGGAACTTCCCTTTCGGAAGGGCCGTGGCCTACGACACCCGTAAAACCAATTCGGCGGACTTTGCCCGGTCGCTCGAACTTCTGCTCTTCGGCGCACCTTGGTTGCGGCCGGACCCGCTTGCGGGCCTGGGCAAGAAGTCGGTGGAGGACATTGCCTCGGCTCACGCGTTGGTCCCGGCCGGTGTGCTGGCTCGGCATGGGAGCGGCGTTTGGTCGCCGGTGCAGGTGCCGGACCTCATTGGCATTCAGCACCGCATGTACCTCGATCGGACGGGCCTGATCCGCCACCGCGACATCGGCGACCTGATGCGTTATGCGGCTCTGAATCAAGATGCCGATTCCCTCGCTCGACATGGAAGTTTCCGACCTATAGCAGCCTTCAACAAGGATTTCTTGAACAAACTCCCACCCCCGGCACCCGCCGGCGAAGCGCCGGGCGGCCGCTACAGCGATGTGCAGCTCTTTGCCCTTGCGAAATACGTCTACTCGCTCAAGCCGCCTGAGAATCCGAACCTGCCGAAGACCAACGCAGAGCGGGAGCGGGTTGCGCGCGGGGCGAAGCTCTTTTCGGAATCGGGTTGTGTCAAGTGCCATGACCCGAAGCAAGGGTACACCAATAACAAACTGGCGCGGGCACCCGGTTTCACGGTGCCCGGCGATCACCCGGAGAAGGCTAATATCCTCGCCCAATCTGTCGGCACCGACTCAACGCTCACATTGCGGACGCGCCGAGGGACCGGGCTGTACAAGGTCCCTTCAATTCAAGGCGTGTGGTACCGCGGGCCGTTCGAGCACAACGGCTCCGTGGCGACGCTCGAAGATTGGCTCGATCCGAAGCGGCTGGAAGACGGGTACGTACCGACTGGGTGGAAGGGGCCACCGGGCATGAAAACCCGAGCCGTGGTGGGGCACGAGTTTGGCCTGGACCTACCGGCCGACGATCGCAAGGCGCTCATTGCCTTCCTCAAGACCCTTTGAGCAGAGATTCGGGGAGCGACGACAAAGCACCGTTTGATATTTCGATGAGATCTCGCCGCAACCCGGCGTCCCAGCCCTCGACGCCAGCCAGAAAAAGTTCAATAGCCGTCCTGTCGTCCCGATTTTCATGGAAGGAATTTCACGGAACAGCACGCTCTGCTATACTTTCTGTTCGGCCAATCTTGTCGCGACAGGCACGGCTTGATTTTCTTTCCATGACGAATGGCGATGCGCCCTTCTGTTCTCTCTGGAAATCACATGAAGGTTGCGGCCTATCAAGCCCCTCTCGACGCGCGCGATGACGCTCAAGTCATTTCACAAGTCCGCCAACAAGTATATAGGTGCGAGCAACTCGGCGTTCAACTGCTCTGCTGTCCGGAAGCCCTTCTCGGCGGATTGGCAGACTATGTTGATGAACCAGGGCGCATCGCTATCGACACCAGTGGCGATGACCTGGCTCGTGTCCTCGCACCGCTCGCGAGCAACCGGGTCGCCGTCGTGCTCGGATTTACAGAACGAGGTAGCGATGGGCGCCTTTACAACGCGGCAGCTCTGTTCGCTGACGGAAAGGTCCTGGGCATCTATCGGAAGATGCACCCTGCCATCAATCGTTCGGTATACCGAGGCGGTGTCGAAGTGCCGGTGTTCACGTTCAGCGGCATCACCGTCGGTATTCTCATCTGTCGCGATTCCCTCTTTCCGGAGCCAGCCGAATCCATGGTGTCACGCGGAGCCCAAATCCTTCTCGTGCCTACGAACAATGGCATGCCGCCGATGAAGGGCGGCTCCGAACTGGTCGCAGAATCACGCAACTGTGACATTGCTCGCGCCCTGACAAGTGGTGTGCCGGTCGTTCGCGCCGATGTTGCCGGCGTCCATGACGAACTCGTATCACACGGATCATCGGGCATCGTGAATCGCGATGGACACATCCTCGCCACATCCCGTGCATGGGTCGAAGACTTGGTGATCGGCGACGTCGACTAAAAAAACGCCGAGCGATATTCGCAAAAATCAACCTGAACAGGGACGTTCGCCAAGAAAACGCCGTCGGATTGCGGCTCCCCATTCATGGATTCCGGCCAGAAAAAGTTCTAATGGTGTCCTCTCGCCCCGACTAGAAACCCTCGCGATTTGCGAAGGTTCTTACTGATGGGCCAGAGATCAAGGCCAGTCTCCGCCCGTTACAAGTCGTAGAGCTGCTTTATTGCTTTTGCTGCTTTGCATCGAAAAAGTCGTTCACCATCGGGACGATAATAGGCATGCGCTGCATCAACGTGACGTGGGTGGTGTCAGGCAGGATGGCCAATCGGGATGTCGAGCGTGGCCCCATGTCGCCGTGACCGCCCCCGCCTTTCAGACGGAACATCTCCCCGATGTGCTCGAGCCGGATGCCGTCGGCGTCGCCGAAGATGAAGAACATGGGTGCCTTGGTGGCTTTCAGCTTGTCTGCATCGATTCCTTGTCCTTTCAAACCGGTGGTGAGAACCCGCTTGACGAACTCCGGAAACTTGTCCGGTGCCGGGCTCAGCTTCTTGTACTCAGCTTCGATGGGCGAGCCTTTGAAGTCGTCCGCGGTGAGTTTCGGGATGTGCTCGACCGCCTCCTTGATCATGCCATCACGGCGGAACGGCGACGAAAGGATGACCACCTTCCGCACCTTGTCCGGATGGCGGATGGCACACTGCATCGCCACGCCGCCGCCCATGCTGTAGCCGATGACGTCCGCCTTGGTGATCTTGAGATACTTGAGAAGCGCCACCACATCGTCGGCGAGGTTTTCGGCGGTGATCTCGCGCTCAATGTCCCCCGTGCGCCCGTGGCCTTGCATTTCGACGGCAATCACCTTCCGCGTTTTGGCGAGTTCATCGATCCACCCGGTCCAGTTGTTGGTGATGGTCATGAACGCCCCGTGAAGCAACACGACCGGTTCGCCGCTACCGTGGACTTCGTAGTACATTTTGAGCCCGTTGACGGGGGCGTAGCCGGTGGTGGGCGGTTGTGCCCAGACGAGAGACGGCAAGAGGATCGTCAGGAGGAGGGCTGTTGGCTTCATGATTGGTGGAACTCCCGTTTGCCTGAATGTTTAATTTCACCTGCTGCGGCGGGTTACGGCCGGCATGTCGCCGTCGAACTCTACGAGGAAACCGACCGGAAGTAGCCAATACGGAGCGAACCGCGCGTCGTGAATCGTCAACTCGTAAAGCGACTGGAAATGCAGGTTCGCGGGTTCGTTCACATCCAACGGATCGTCGGCGACCCCTATGTACCAACCCGACTTGTTGTCCTCGAGGGAATCGAGTCGCTCCATGAACGCGTACGGAACATCTGGCGTATATGACCGGCTGATCAGCGCCGCATGCCACAATGCACAGCTCTCCGGCGCGACCCGTTGTTTCGCCAATACAGTCGACTGTTCAGCGTAGATACGTTCCACAGGACCGAAGTCGCGAGTGAACGACGCCAAGTCGCGAAAATCTAGTGTAATGTTACATAAATAAGTAAACTTATTATTCGCAGCATCGTCTTACTT